>JBDGYO010000117.1:0-15035 GCA_039584015.1 Gemmatimonadota bacterium
GTTGAAGTATTTGTTTTGGATTAATAATAATAATAACTACCAAACTCACCTGCATCACCTTTGATCATTATGTTAAATGCTAAAGTTATTCTCCAGTGTTCATCAGTATCTTCATAATCTAAATCCTTAGGAAATAAATTATGAGCAGAATGTTGTAAATAAGATGGAAAAATTATTAATGTACCAGGTTTAAATCTAAAAGATGAATCTTGAGCAAAAAATATTGAAGGTGTATTTTGATGAAATTTAGGTAAAATAACTTGAGCAATGGAATTAGGGTTATAAAAATGAAAACTACCATAATCCTTTTCTTTTTCTGCCTCATTATCCTGAACAACAATAACACCACTAGCAAAACTATTAGGGTGCATATGCCTGTTATTTTCACCCTTATCTCTGTATATATTATACCACATTGAATGAATAGTACAACCTTGTATATCTAAATTACAAAATGCAGCATAATTATGAAAAGCTTCTACAATTGATTCAGATACTGGTTTAAAACAATCTAACCTATATAAATCATCCCGTGACTGAAATACTTTATCATTACCTCTACAAAAATCGATAACGGGTTGTAAATCTCTCCATTGTTGTTGATGATAATCTTTAAAATATTCCTCTGATTCAGGACAAGCTGTAGAGAAATCTTCTAAGATTGCATTTTTTACTTTTTGTATAAAATCTGAATCGAAATGTTTTACTACCACAGGTGTGGGATACATACAAAAACAATGATAGTCATTATTATTAATAATAGTTGGGTTTTCTAAACCTCTAGCTAATCGATCCCAATTTTCTTCATCTGTGGATGAATTATTATTCATTATTATAAAATAGATTATGAACCGCTTTTATCAACATCGATTAACTTATCTATTTTAGATACAAAGTCTTTTCCTACTAACACCGGGTATTCATTTTCTGATCGATCTGCAATTGAAAAAGGTACATCTTTATATTTTTTACCATCAAATACAATATCAAACAGAACGACTGGTCTTTCTTCTTTATTACCTGACCCAATATGTATAACGACTGTATCTACTACTTTCTTTTTTAACTTTTTTCCATTTACAGTATGAACGATAATAAAGTTACCACGTTTACTTTGTATATTACCGTGTAAAACATTATAAGCACCGTTACCGGAGTCTACTTTAGATTGAACTTCACCAATCTCTTCAATGTGTATTGGTTCAACTAAACCAATAACATCTTCTTCCTCCATTGCTATTTCATTTAAGAAATAACTTCTGTAAATAGATTTAAAAGTTTTATTCATTTCCTTTTCGTGACTCAAGAATTGTTTTTCTTTCGTCTCTTACTACTTTTACTAAATCAGCTAAAGCTTTTCTTGCACGAGTTGATGCAGACTTGTTATTTTTTTCATAATACAAATCTACATTTTTAACATAATTTGCAACTAACTCCAAGATTTCTTGTTTTTTTGAATCTGCCATAACAATAATTAATGTTCATATATTATTTATCTAGATAAGTTGATTATAATAGAAAATATTAAATAATAGGTACATGAAGAAAACCTTATTTTCTATCATATTGTTGGCTGCCCTTACTATTAACGGTAATGCGCAGGTTAGTGTTGACGCTGGATATACCTCTGATTTTACTATCGCAGGTACTGCTAGAGCTGAAGATACGGCTTATCTAGGTATTACAGGAATTAAGGAAATTAAAGCAGGGTTACATGCTTATGCTTTTAACTATTTTGTTCCCGGTAATAGCTGGTCTGGAGCTAATGACGGTGCACTAGATGCATCTCAGAATCATGCTGGTATTGGATTGGCTAAGAAGGTCGATACAATTGCTGGTAAGTCTTTGGGAGCTTTTGCTTTCAGAGCTGATGCTCAAGCTGTTTATCACTTGGTTAACGGTCCTCTTGGAGATTCATTTCAATATAGCTTAGGACTTACTTTTGACAGCCTTCCTGTTTTAGGTCAGGTTGCCGATTTAAGTGTTACCTATATGAAAGATGTTGATCTTGCAATGGATGGTTTCCAATTCGAATTAAGCAGAAGTTACAGCGTAATCGAAAACGTGAGTGTTACACCAAAAGTTGGGGCGGTTTTCCTTGACGACAACGAATCGTTGTATGCCGGTGCTAGGGTTTCGTACGATAAGTACGGTATTAAACCTTATGCTGGTGTTCGTTATATGGATAACGACTTTGGTGGTATTTTAGCAGTTGAAGATGACGTTCAATGGACATTGGGCGCTAAGTACAGCTTCTAAAATATTTGAAGGTTCAAGGCCCGCTTCGGCGGGTCTTTTTTTTACATAAAGCTTTTAATTTGCTTCTTATACTTTTCTATATCTTCCTTAGCTTCCTTAAATTTTTCAAACAATTTTTCGTTTCTAGGAAACTTCATAATAGTACCACAAGTAGGGCAGGCTGCAGCGGGGTTTTCAACAATAAAGTCGATAGTTAGTTGTAATCTAGTTCCGCAAACGGGACACGGTAGACCAGTACCAATCATATATTCAACGTTTGAAGTAAGTGATCGTTAATTCTCTGTAAAGCTTCAGGTGAATCTGATTGTTTAAATGATATTTTAATATGAGCAAACTCATCTGGGTTATCATCTTTAGGTTTCTTTACATCAACTAGTACTTCACAATCACAATCTTTGTCTTTTGGTAATTCATAATCAAAAAGCCTTGCTTTAAATTCCATTGAAAGACCTTCAATAGATAAGCTTTGATGATTAACCAAAGTAAAAGCTGGTACCTGACATTTTTTACCATCAAGTACCAGCTCTACTGTTTTCGGAGTACCATCTTCGTTAAAATAATCACTTAGTCGTTTTAAGTGATGTTTCTCTAATACTTCAGTCGACCTTACGATCGATGACTTAATAGTCTTTATTAGAGTTTGTAACGATATAACGTTCATCACCATAATTTAAGGTGACTTACCGCTATAATCAACTTAAGAAGACGATCCAGCGCCTGAACTACTTGACCCACCGGGGTTAACAATTGCAGGCTCGATCATTGTTACCAATGCATCGGAAAGTTTTAACATACCTTCTGTTGGTGGTAATTGCTCTGCATGAACTTTAACATCATACTTAGCAGAGTTATCAGTTTTACGGGTATTTTCACTATGAGTAGCAACCTTACCGGACATACTTGCACTTACTTTAAGACCCCACCAAGAACTATAGCTAGCTTTAGCGCTCACATCAGTTTCGGTATCTCTTGAGTCTGTATGAGCAGATTGCTCATCAACTTGCATAGTAAATTCAATATCAGCAGTAGTTACAGCTAATGCAGGAAGAGGAATTAAAGGTAAAAGAGGTACTTTGCTTTTTAAAGTTTGTAATTGAGGTTCTGGTTGACCTTCAACTTCAACGTAACGGTTAATTTCTACGTCAATGTTATTAGGTGTCTTTTTACCGTCTTTATCAGTGGTAAATCCGATTTCATTAATGTACTGCCAAGTAACATCATTAAGTTTTGCTTGTCCCTTTGAAATACCAACTAAAGGTGATACGATAAGTTCTTCAATTGGTAACCCTCTAAATTTATCTGCTATACTCATATCAAAAGTATTTATAGCTTACCGAGATAATTTTATGCGTCTTCTAACCAGTTGGCAGAAGCATAATATAAACCTGATCCTGAACCACTCTTAAGAGGTGTTACAAAAATATGATATTCATCAGATACGCCTTCAATACTATGGCCCATTGAAACAAAACTTTCTTTTAATGTAGATAAATTAGCAGCATCATCTTTAGATACAAAGTATGTAGACAAAACTTGACCACCACTTATATACTCAAAACCTGACCCGCCTACACCATACGCAATAGCAGAATCCTGAATAGAACTTAAGGTAAAAGTACCTGTATAAGAAGGATTTCTTATAATTCTAACCCTACTATCAATATTTGCATCTGTATTTACTACACTAAAATCTTGAGGTGTTACAACAGCGTCAAGTCTAGTTGAAGATAATTGTAACATCATAATAGAACACTCTGTTTTTACAGGTATAGATATTGGAGCGTTATTGGTTTCTAAAGCTGTATCTATTGAACGTAATGAACCTTGATTCTGTACACCACCCTCTGAATTAACATTAGCACAAATATGTAATAAACGACCGGGGGTAGCACCATTTTGTCTTATTTCAGCTCTAATAGGTAGGTTAGGATTTTGAACAAAAACTGATGAGTCGTAGTTAGCATTTAAATGTTCATGACAATAAAAAGTATGGCCATCTTCATTAAAACCAAATCTTACTCTACCGGAACCTAACCATTCAAAATCTATAGTAAAGATTTGAATTTTAGTTATATCAAGTACAAACCCACTTGGACCATTACCATCAAAAGTATCTAAATTCCATGCACTTTGAGGTACTGATACAGAACTATTATTACCAAATGTATTAGAAATATTAACGGAAATGTTATTATCACTTACTTTAAAGTATATTCCATTATAGTCACTATAGTCAGGAGATGTACCTGATTTAAATGGACCATATAACATATCTATATCATCACCACCGCTTAAAACACCGGTGAATAAAAACTGTTGTGACTTACCAGGTTGGTAACCAAAACTTTGAAATGTTTGTCTTATAACGTAATCGTTAGCATTAGTAGTATAAAATAGTACCAGCGTCAGGAGAACTAAACAAACAACCTCCAGTGCCGCTAGCAAATTCATCATAAATAAAATCTCTTTTACTATATAATTGTTTAGCTGAAAATATAGAAGTAGGGGTACTAACTCTTAATCTACCAAAAGCATCTATAGAACTGTTATCACCAAAATAGAACTGTTATCACCAAAAGGTAATGCGTTAATAGCTGCTTGACCTATATCATATGTTAAAATAGCGGTTTTAGGAAAGACTTGAGTTTTATTACTTAAATCATTTTCCCAATATGCAGTTACGGGTGGAAAATTAGAGTCGTTTAGTATTTCTACAAATTTTTGATATTCGTATGTCTGATACCCGCCGTTAAGTACTGTTCTGATTGCCATAATTATTTTTTCTTCCAATTAACTCGTTTCGAGCTTTTCTTTTGGTATACTCTACCTTTAATGCTTTTACAAGCACTTTTAGTAGGTCGGCAAGCCGGGTAACTACCACCAGATTTTTTTGATTTGCGGCCGCAAGGACCCCCTGTTTTACAATTTATCCACCCAGAAAACTTCTTACCAGTTTTAGGATCTTTACCTCCTCTTTTAAACCACTGGTGTAAATTATCTGATGCTTCAAAAAATTGCTTAAAAGTCATTTTTATTTACTATTTTTTATTTTTTTTCCAAATTTTACCTTTTCTGCATCTAACTATCGCTCCAGACTTATATGCAGATGTTTTCTTACCATACACTTTATCAGCACGTGATTTACAACGATCTTCTGATAGTAAGTTAAGTAATTCGTTTATTTTTTTGTTAAAGTTATTCATTTTACCAATTCTTACAACTTAAGTATCTTGCTGTTCCGGGTTTAGCTGAAGAGCACTTGTGTCTTGCTCTAAAACTCTTACGTCTTTTAGGATTGCTCTTTTTAATACGTCGCTTAGGATCTCCGTAATGGACCCTTTTGTATCCCTTACCGGAAGGGTTCTTAACACACTTCATATACTTCTTACTTTTAAGGTAAGAGCTAGCTTGTTTAGTAGTCTTAGTACATCGACTACCTTTCTTCTCCATTATATCAGTTAATTCAAAGTCTTCGGTAAGGAAGGAACATAATGTATCAAAATCCATACAATTATTTATAAATAATGATATGAATAAAGACGAAAAGAGTTTAACAGAACTCTATGAAGCTACACTTTCACCTCTTAATGGTGTGGGTTTAGGTCCTCATGCACAAGATTCAGCTGGTGGTTTAGGTAGTCCAACGTTAACAAAGATTGACGTTAAGGATGCTGGTGAAGATGAAGAAAGAGAAGAAATTGACGATCATGAAGTTGATATGGCAAAATCTGAACTTTTTAAATTAGCTGAATATGCTCCTAAGTTATTAGAATTAATTAAAAACTATGATGAACTCGAAGGTTGGGTTCAAGCTAAACTTACAAAAGCAAGTGATTATGTTTCTGATATATATCATTATCTAAAATATGAAGAAGAAATGAATGTTCATAGTCATGAAGTTGATGAACCCGAAGCTGAAGTAGTTGAAATTGATATTGATGAACAACCAGCTGGTGAAATGAGTTCAGAAGAACAACAGGGTATTAATGACGAAATAATTAAGAAGTTAATGAGTCGTTTCTAAAAGTTATAATCAAATTTATCTAAAAGATTTCCACATCTTTTAGTAATAATATCTATACCCTTCTGATCGTACATTGTTTTATAATCAGAAGGGTAGTCCATATCTAACATACACTCATTTGTAGTTTTATTTATAACTGGTAATTTAGTATGATTGTATTCAAACTTTTCACATAAAAACTTCCAAGCTTTATCCAACTCTTCGAACTTAAACCACTCATCTATACTAAAATTAGAATCATTAAAAGTAGTAGTGTTTTGATCAGGGTAAATAAATTCTAGATAATAATTAAAGTCTCTAAAATCATCTAATGTAGCTTGCGTTCCGTCTAACTTTCTATGTAATTCTTTATTCCATCTAATTGGTTTAAGAGTATGAAAGTACATACTTATTGCATGACTGAATGGATTACGAATAAATGCAAACTTATAATAATCTTTTATAGTTTCAAACATATCTGGATCTTTTCCTAACAACTCAGTATAAGATCCGTGCATACCAATAAAAATTTTCCAAGTTTCGTGATCTTCTGCGGGTCTACCTAAAAGGCTTTTTATATCACCAAAACCAGCATGCAAAGCATGACCGCCGGTTTTCATAATATGGAAAAAGCTAGCCCGTTTATCGGTATTAATATGCATTAATTATAATTAATCTGAAGGAAGATTACTCAACTGGTCGAATACAAATTGTACGAGATTTTTATTATTTTTTAATTGATCGGGAATATAAGGTAAAAGTGATTCAGGGGTGGGGTTATCTAATACATCTCTAAATTGACTAGCACTTATTGCATCGCCACCTTCACCACCAACCACATCAGCAACTTCTATAGCAACATTAACGCCATTAGGTACATCTTTTAAAATACCTGCATATCTTGCCTTGTCGTTTCCTTTACCACCAACACCTACAATAATATTGTCCCCTGGTTGGCCTCTTTCTCTTACAAAATCATATACTTCCCCTACAGCATTTTTAGCAGTGGTTACATTAACGTTTCTATACCCCATTTCCTTAACAAACCTTCTTAAAATTTCTGCTGCAACGTCACCCGGTACATATTTACCAGACGGGGTTCTTCTTCTAGATTTAGGTGAAGGGTCAGTAACTATTACATTAACAACTCCACTATCACCTACCATATTTCTAAAGCTTTCAATTAATTGAAAATGACCTTTATGAGGTGGTTTAAAAGAACCAAATAGATGATATAAAATTATTACTTAACTTATCCTGTAAATCTTTTGCAATATATTCTGGGTTTGCGCATGATTCAAATATATCAAATTTAACATCTAAAGGTAATTTAAGAATAAATTCATATAAATTATGCCCGAATAATATATCATATATAAACAAATCTATATTGTTAAACTTTTGTAATAAGGAAATAAAATATTGGTATCTTACGTTTTTTAAAACTTTTTCGTAATTATGAAATTCTTCATCCATATATTTTTCATAACCTTCCTCCAATACATTAATGGTATTATCTATATCAAAATTATTAAAAATATCAGGTTGTACTTGAACCAAATCGCGATAACCCCACATGTTAATATTATTCTGATCAATTAGATAGTCGTCTGCTCTAGTTACTTTTATACTTGGCAAGGCATTTAATCCAAATTCTGAATCTCTAATAGTGTTAAATACTAAACCATCCATAGATAATCCAATACCATTTTTACTTAGTACTAAATCAGATAAATTTTCATCCCCGTAATGTATATCTACAAATTCTAACTTGTTGCTTTTTTCAATAGCCCTATGTACATTATCTCTTATACTTGTAGTTAAATTACCATACCAAATTAACTTACCAGGTTTAATATTTGCTTTTTTTCTATCCTCAATAAGCTTTAATGGAGTAGTGTGTCTTAAGTAATAAAGTTTTTTAAATGTCTCACATAAAAAACCCTGTTTACAAAACTTAAAGTTTTTAAACCTATCCTCGTCTAAAGGTTCAGTAGGGGTATTATAACCAATAGAATGATAAACTATATTTCTGTAATCTCTTTCGTCAGTATAAAACCAATCTGGTGTATCGTGAATTTCTTTGTAATAAAAATTTTGTTCTTTTTGTAAGTAGACAATTAATTTATCACCAAAATACCCCATTTCACGTAAATCTTGTTCTACAAAAACCTTTTCGTCAGGATAATAATTATTAACTAAACATTCAGGTATTATAATTTTAGAAGGGTTATATTTTTTTAACTCGTCTTTAAGAAAAAACCAATCTAACTTTGTAAAGTTACCTCCTAAGTTTGGAGCAATATAACCACCAATGTTAAATTCGTAAATTACAGGACCTTCTTTACAAAGAAAGACAATAATATCGTAATTAAAAATTGTGCAATCTGGTTTTGGTTTATGATCACCCAATCTAGGGTGATATTTTACAAAAGACATAAAATTACTTAACTACTTTGCCTTTAAATCCAGTACCACCTGGATCTTTACTACTTCTAGGATTAGAAAAATAAGATGAGAAATCCATTTTACCACCACCATAATTTACAGCAGGTGCTGATTGATCTTCTTCGTCAGAAGCAGGTGCTCTATTTGTAGCAAATGTCCCACCCATACCATCAACAATAAAGTCGCCGGTGATTTTTATTGAGTTAGGGTTACCAAAATCATCTTTACCATATTCTACGTCTGTAATAACAATACCTTCATGTTTATCAGTATCACCATAATTGTCCGTAGTATAATTACGCAAAATTTCATTACCTAATACTCTAGTAACATGATAAGTTAATGCACCAGCTATAGCTGTTTCAATATCTTCTTCTTCAAATAAATCTGAAAGCGGTGTTTGTGCATTAAGAACGGACATATAAACATCTTTACTAACAGCACCTCTTTTTTTACCATCTTTCATAGAAAGTTTTTCAGATAAATCAGGTAAAACTGGTAATTCTTTTATCCATTGTTTAATTGGTTTTGTTTCAGGCTCTCCTCCATTTTTAAGAACGGTAAATGTAGATGATAATGCATTTTCTAAATTAGGTACACCTTTTTTCTGAGCATATATGTTAGTAATAACATCAAACCCGTACTCTTCTGCAACAGGCTTTACTTTTTCTCTCAATGATTGTAAAGCTTCAGAATCATAATTAATAGATCTAGAAGTTTCTTTTATGTTAGGTCTTGGTTTTAAACCAGGTCTGGTTCTTTCACCTTTTCTATTAGTCTTTTCAACGAATTGATTAATACCATGAAAGGCAATAATTTTAGCATTACCGTCTTTTTTAAGTAAGTTGTAATCAATTACATTTTCTTTACCTTCAATATATTCGGTATTAATAAATTTTGTGGAGTCATTCCACATACCTAATTTTTTAAGATCATTAACTATTTCAGGCATAGAATTGTTCATAATAGAAAGAATAGTTTTACCTTTTTCTAACATACCATGACCTTCAGGAAACCTATCAGTTAAAGTTGCAACTGTAATACCTTGAACATCTATTTCTTTTTGAGAACCACGGTCTAATGCAAATTGCCGTTTAAATGTTTTGTTATTTTCGTCCGGTACTACTTTAAGACTTAAGTTTACACCATCTAACTTCACAGAGGATGTACCTTTATCTAATTTTTCAATAGCACCGTAAAACACATTTACCAAATCATCAAAAGAATTAACATCTGGTAAATCAAACGGGTGTTTCATATGACCAGCGGCACCACCTTCGTTAACCACCGACATATACTTCTCAAAAATTAATTGTTCTTCTAATTTCATCCTTCGTAAGCTATTTTAATTCCACTTTTACCGTAATGTGGATCTAAATCAAGTTTATAATTTAATCTTCCAGAATTTCTAAGTTCTGAAAATTTTTCAAATAAAGACATAAAGTTAGCTTTAGGGTCATCTAACATTTGAAATGATATACAATCTAATGTATTATTATTAAAAAACATAATGTAACTAAATTCTTCTGCTTGAGCATACATTGCTACTTGCATAGAAGCAATAATGTTACCTATCAAATTTTCAGCCTCTGGTCTTATTGATGCATTACCATTTTCATCAATATCTTTTGAAACTAAAATATCGTTATTTTTTTCCAAAATATCATATAAGGCACTACTATAAGGTTTATCATTTCTTAATTTTTCACTTCTTAATGACAAAAACCCTCTTACTTTATCGTCCAAAGAAATACCGAGTTGATCATCATTAAAGAAATCTAAAATTATTTCTGAAGAAAAGGGTCTATCCATTAACTTAGATTTTTCTTTTTGATTTAATAATGTTCTATATGAAGTAAAAGCATTAAAAAATTCTTCTATTAAAGTAATATAGTTTTTAAACTTTTTGCCTGATAAAGTAATTGACTTTTGATTTAAAAATTTTGGATAATCTCTTTGTAAAATTTGAGATACTGTTTGTATTAACTGATTTTTGTCTTTACCGTTTACTATATCATTTGATATATTTGAATCAATTTGTTCTATATCTTTTCTAAATTCACTAAGTTGCTGTTTTGTAGGGTAAGGATTTATAGTTTTATTTTCAATAAGTGCATCAGTTAAACCTAATAACTTATCTCTTGATGTTCTATAAATGCTTAATATATTTTTTAATGCTATATCGTGGCGTTTGTCACTTACTCCGTACCTTTTATAAAGAGAAGGTATAAATTCTAAAACACCAGCAACGGCATCTCCCTTTTTACCAGGTCTACCGTCGGTGCCTTTAAGTTCTACTTCACCAGCTGAAGGAAATAATAAATCTCCTTTTTTACCTTTCTTAGAATTAGAAAACATAGTTATTGCTAACTCTCCTTTACCAACACTTACACCTTGTTTAAAATCAAAATTGATAAGATCAATAACCGTTTCATCGATGTTATCAACAAACATTTTACTAGCAACTGGTTTTAAAACTTCTAATAAATTAAAACCACCGGTATCATTTTCTATTCTATTTTCTAATCCATTAATTGAATTTTTATTATCAATAACGTCTTGTAAACCTTCTGGATTGACATCGGTATTATTTTCAATTCTTTCTAATACTGAAGCAAGAAAAAGTTTAGGTACTTTACCTTTTTTAGTCCAATCACATTCTTTAAGAAGATCATTAACGCCTTTTATTACACCTTTTTCAGAATTAAAAATTTTTCTTTTTAATCTTGCAGCTTCATCATCTTCAATAGTACCAATAGCAACTGGGCCGGTATCATTATCTGATTTAAAAAATACTTTGACTTTTTCATTTACTACCTGTCTAGGTAATTTTGAAACAGGTTTAAATGCATTACCGGTGTACACATCTGCCAATGATCTATAGGATTTGCTCATATTAATAATCTATATCGGGGTCGTCTGAATATGTGTTTATAAAGCTTTTCATTTTAGCTAACATCTCTCTACCATTTTCTTCATTTATTTCATCATCAAGAATAGCAACAGGTATCGTACCTTCAGTAGGTTCAAGTACAAGAGCTTTACGAATAAGTCTAATAAGCTCTACTTCACCTTCAGATGTTAACTGCTTTACTTCTGGTTCCGGTTCTTTAATAGTTTCCGTTTCCTGTGCGACTGCTATTTCTTGACCAGGTTGGCCTTGAGGCATAGGAGGCATAGACATTTGAGCAGAAGGATCAGGTTGTTCTTCAAGCATTTTATATTTGTTACTAATAAGACCGAAAAATTTACTTTTTGTTTTTATCTTCATGATGCGTCTCTTAATGCTTGTTCAATCTCTGAAGTGTTTTTATTGTAAACATCAATTGCTTGTTTAACAAGTTTATCTCTCTTTCCAACAGCTTTACTAGCTTGACCTCTAGTACCAACACCAGTCATACTACCTAATTTTCCTGCTTGTCTTGCATGTTGTTCAACTGCTTTATCTACATCATATGGTCTTTTTGATGTTTTTACCATACCCTCATAATCTTCATCTTTAGAAGGTTTTAGTAGATCATCTACAGCAAAGTATAACTTACTAATGTTAGCATGAAGACTTGGATTTTCTTTATGTTTATCAACGGCAAGAGCAATTATATCATTATCACTTACCAAATCCTTAATAGCTTGTAAAACATCACGACTTATCGCAATCTTTTCCTCATCTTCTGAAACATAATTATCAAACCCTTCTTTAAGTGCTTGGTCAAATTTCATATCTATATTTATTTAAAAGCAATCTGTTTAGTTTTCATATCATTGAAATAATCGCCTGATAAGAAATTTAAACCATTTTTAGTAGCAAACTTTTTAACCTTTTCAAACGTAAAGTTCTCTACCTTAAATGAATTAACTGTATTGATTATTCGAATTAATGTACCTTTAGCTCTACCATCATCTATTACTAACAAATGACTAAAGAACTCTAAGCTCTTACTTGATATAACTATTTTTATAGGTAGTATATTTCTAATCTTTATCAATATCTTAGTCAATAAATTCAAATATACGGACTCATCTATGTAATTCAACACCTCACTTTCATAAAATTGGGTATTATTAAAGTAAAGTATAAGTTTATTGTTAGATTTAACAGAATTAAGATAATCTACCGTACCTTTAACTGTAAAATGGGTTAGAACTTTAAAGAAATCTTTATTTTTTTCTAAATCTGAAGTAATCTGAAAAAGATGTAATTGATCTAACAGGTCTTTATCGAAAGAAGAATGAATTTCCTGAAAATCGATTAATAAAAGATTATATTCATTTAATTCCAATCTCACAATTCAATTATAAGACTCTAACCAAATGAGTTCAACTCTTTTTTATTTTACCAAGTCTTAGATTAATAATACCGTTATAGAATTTATCTTCGTGTAATAATACATCATTATCAAACTGCATTTTAGCTTCATAGTAGGCTAACTCTGATTTAGAATTACAAAATCTAACTATTTCGAATATAAACTTATCTTTTCCGTACTCTATCAGGTCGTGATTAACTTTATCAGAAGAAGATGTATATGTTTTCCAATCTGTTTCTTTAATTACATGTCTGCGGCGAGTTTTACCTTTTAGAGGAGGAAGTTTAGCTACCTTTCTAGCCTGTTTTTTTCCGATATATTTCTTTCCGGTAACCGAATTGGTGATAACGTAGATAAAGCCGAAGAAGTCCTCGGGTATCTCATCTCTTTCTCCATTATAAGTCCAATGCCCTAAATTGTCAACCATTATTTTGAAAATAAATGTTTATAGTTTTTATAAATCCAATCTTCAGGGTGAATATATTCTTTAGCTTTTTCGAAATTTTCTTTTATAGCTTTTTCTCGAGATTTATAATCATCGTCAGATAAGTTTGATATAATATCCTTTAATTCTTCTTTAGTATCAAAAGTAATAATACCGTCTTTGTTAAAATAATCTTCTATATTTGTACATCCTTTATAAATTGGTACCGTACCAGTAAGAAAACTATCTACAATTTTATCAGTAAAGAAATACTTTTCGAATACATTTTCAATTTGAACAGAAAATTTATAATCTTGTAACGTTTTAATTTTAGTTATATAGTTTTTATATTCTAAAGGTCCTGATATATCTAAATTTTTTAATTTTAATTTCTTAAGATAATCTCCTGAATTTTTTCTAAAAACGTGCCCTTCCCACCAATCTTTACCGGAATAAAAAAATGATACTAATTTATTTTTATTGTAAATTTTAAATTCTGTTTTATCTTTTAATAATGTCGTTCCAAAAGGGTACGCATAAACATTTTCGTATTTTTCATTTAATAACTCTTCATTATGAGTAAAGATTGCTTTGAATTTTTTTCTAAAAGGTTCTGATAATTTTAGAAAACATATAGATTCACCAAACCCTTCTGCGGGTTCTCTTAATACGTAAAATAAATTTATATCTTCGGGTACCCGTCTATTGAAGTCATATAATTCTTCATCTTCTTCCCATCTACACACCGGGTGTACACTAAAATCATCATCCTTTTTTCGATTTAAAAGTAACCCTGTTCTATCAGTAACAAATACATCTTTTATATGTTCATACTTTTCGGAAAATTTGTTAAAGTCTAAAGTGTTAGGTACGTTTTCATGTACATCCAAATCTCTTAATCTTACTAATTTTACTAATTCGGGTAAAATACATGCACTATAACTGTTTAGATTACAAATTTCGAAATTCTCGTCGTTTTTAGATTCAGGATTACTACCGGTAGTAATGGTATCAACACATCTAAACAAAATTTCTTTCATAATTACTTTTTCTTCTTATTTTTCTTTTTACGTTTTTTGGGTTTGTTTCTTCTTTGAACAGCCCCCAACGCAAAAGGTCTTCTATAGTCACCCGGAGCATATGTGTCGCCAGAAAATTGAGATGAATCCCAACTACCCAATGCGCCACCCGAACCGGCAACATTACCATCTTCATCAAGTAATTTTAGAAATAATTTCTTAAACGTTGACATTAATAGTATTTATGCTACTATGGTATTTAGATGTCTGATACATTAGATCAATACAATAACGAATTAAAAGATGCTCAAATGAAGTTACCTGGTCGTAAACATTTATGGGTTGGTAGATTAATGAGACACAAGCAAGAAGTTAACAATCTTAAAGCTAAGAAAAAGCAATTAATTGAAAAACTTACTAAGTCTATTCAAGAGCAAAGTACTGTCAGATTATCGGTACCGGCTGCAGAAAAAGTAGCATGGAATACCGAACCTATTAAGAAAATTAACTCTGAAATTTCTGAACATGAGTTGTTAATTGAGTTTTTAGAAAAAGTTGAGAAAATAATGAGTAGT
>JBDGYO010000118.1:0-11705 GCA_039584015.1 Gemmatimonadota bacterium
TGGCGAGCGCCCCGAGCCCGTCGAGCGCATCATGCGCGACTTCCGGATCAACATGATCTTCGAGGGCTCGAGCGAGATCATGCGTCTGTTCATCGCGCGGGAAGCCCTGGACAGTCACCTGAGAGTCGCGGGAGCGATCGCCGACCCCGACGCGTCGCTCGGCGCGAAGCTGGCGGCGTTCGTGAAGGCCGGACTGTA
Organism: Gemmatimonadota bacterium; assembly: GCA_039584015.1. Taxonomy (GTDB): domain Bacteria; phylum Gemmatimonadota; class Gemmatimonadetes; order Gemmatimonadales; family GWC2-71-9; genus WVYX01. The sequence goes on from JBDGYO010000118.1 coordinate 199, forward strand.
CTACGCGGTGTGGTACCCGGGGCGGTGGCTCGGCTGGGGCCGCTGGCCGCGCTACGGCGAGTTCGGGCCCCTTGCCACGCACATGCGCTACGTGAACCGGGCGTCTCGCCGGCTGGCCCGGGCGCTGTTCCACGCGATCATGCGTTTCGGCCCCGCCCTCGAGAAGCGCCAGGCCGTGCTCGCCCGCATGGTCGAGGTGGGGGCGGAGCTGTTTGCCATGAGCGCCACCTGCTCGCGGGCCCAGGCGATGCGGGCCAGCAAGTCGCCGGAGGAGCGGGCCAAGGCCGAGATGGCGGCGGACCTAGCCGACACCTTCTGTCGCATCGCCCGGCGCCGCGTCGGCGACCGCTTCAGAGACGTATTCCGTAATGACGACGTAAAGGTGTACAAGTCCGCCCAGCGGGTCATGGCCAACGAGGCCGCCTGGATGGAGGAAGGGGTGCCGGTGGCGGAGTAGCTGTGCCGCGGTGCTCGTGAGACAAGGCAAAAGGCGGGATCCGGTCACGGGTCCCGCCTTTGCCTTTCCCTATCCCTATCTGCCTACTTCCCCATCTTCACCACCTCGCGCTCCTGGGTGGGACCCGGCGGCACCGCCGCGGCGCCCACCGCCTCGAGCGCCTGCTCGATATCGGCAATCAGGTCCTCGAAGTGCTCCACACCCACGGAGACGCGCACGAGCCCCTCTGTGATACCGAGCCGCTCGCGATCCTCTGGCTCGACGTCCGAGTGGGTCATGCTGGCGGGATGCTCCGCCAGCGACTCGGTCCCACCCAGGCTCACCGCCAGACTGATGAGCTTGAGGTTGTTGAGGAATTGGAACGCCGCTTGCTCCCCACCGTGGATCTCGAACGCGATGAGCGAGCCCGGCGCCACACACTGCTTGCGGTACACCCCGTACATCGGGTGCTGCTCGGGCAGCACGCCCAGGTAGTTCACGTCCTTGACCTTGGGATGGTCATTCAGGTAGTCAGCCACGTAACGCGCGTTCTTCATCTGCGCGGTCATCCGCATCTTGAGCGTCTCGAGCGAACGCAGCAGCAACCACCCTGTCCACGGACCCGCCGCGGTGCCGATGAAGGTCCGCAGCGTGCGGATCGGCTCAACGACCTCCCGGCGTCCCACGCACGCCCCAGCCACCACGTCGCTGTGGCCCCCGATGAACTTGGTGGCCGAGTAGAGCACCAGATCGGCACCGTGCTTCAGGGGGTGCTGGAACAGCGGTCCCAGAAACGTGTTGTCGACCATCACCACGGGGCGCTCATCCCCCTTGGCCAGGGTCCCCGCCAGGCTCACCACGCCCTCGATGTCGACCAGTTGGTTCGTGGGGTTGGCCGGGGTCTCGAGCAGGATGGCGGGCACGCGGCGATCCCCAACGCGCTCCCGAATCCCCGCCTCAAGCTCCGCCATCGGTACCCCTGCGGGGAAACCGACCAGCCCGACACCGAACTCCGGCAGGTATTGATGCAGCAGGTACTCGGTCCCGCCGTATAGTGGCTCGCTGAACACCAGCACGTCGCCGGGCCGCACGTACGCCAGCAGGCTCGTGGCGATGGCCGACATCCCGCTCTGGAACACCGCACCCGCTTCCGCCTCGTCCCACAGGCAGAGCCGGTTCTCCAGGATCTCCAGGTCGGGATTGTTCAACCGGCTGTAGATGAGTCCCAGCTCCTCGGTGGGGCCTTGCTCCCGCAGCCCGAGGGCCAGCTCGAAGAACGCCTTGCCGTGCTCGGCGCTCTTGAAGGCGAAGGTCGAGGTCTGGAAGATGGGGCACTTGAGTGCACCCTCCGAGAGCTCCGGGTCGTACCCGTAGGTCATCATCATGCTCTCGGGTTGGAGCTGCTTCTTCCCCACCCGCATCGTCTCGGGCTCGAGCTTGTGCTTCCCGCTCTCCCGTTCTTTGTAGTATTTCGCCACCAGCGCACCCCCTTCCGTGCCCCTGAACGATTGCCCCGGCGCGGCGGCAGGTCAAGGGCGACTGATTCGCTAAGCGATTGCTACACGGACCTTTAGAGTTCCTTCACTGGAGCCGGATCACCAGCTTCGCACCGCTCGGTGGCGGGGCTTCGCCGCCTTCCCTCCCCCGCTATATTCGCTTCCCATGCGCCGCCGGACCTTTCTCAGCGTGACTGCCCTGGCGGCCGCGGCCTGCGTGCGACGCCGCGGCGTCACTCCCACCGCCGCCCCCCAACGCGGTATCGGATTCGACGGATATCAGTCGATCCCCACGTCGGACGAGTTCGAGGCGATGCGCGAGCTGGGCGCCACGCACGTCGCGCTGTTCCCCTACGCCCGCATGCCGAGCCACACCACCCCTGAGGTCCGACGGTTCGAGGGCGCCAGCGTGGACTGGTCGCTGACGGACGACGGCCTGCTCGCGCTCGGCGCCATGGCGCGGCACGCCGGCCTGCGCGTGCTGCTCCTCCCCACGCTGGCCGACTTCGTCGACGGCCACTGGCGCGGGGAGGTACGTATGGGCGACGAGGCCGCGTGGGCGCGCTGGTTCGCATCCTATCGTGCCTTCGTGCTGCACTACGCCGACCTGGCAGAGCGGATGGGCGCCGTCGGCTTCAGCGTCGGAACGGAGTTGCGGGAGACCGTGCAGCGCGAGGCGCAGTGGCGTGAGACCATCGCGCTCGTGCGCGAGCGCTTCAACGGATGGCTCACCTACGCGGGCAACTGGGACGACTATGACCAGGTCCCGTGGTGGGACGCGCTCGACCTGATCGGCGTGCAGGCGTACTTCGAGCTGGGCGCGCCCGATCCGATGGCATCACCCGAGGAACAACGCGCTCACCTCCTCGCCGCGTGGGAGCCGATCCGCGCGCGCCTGGCCGAGGTGAGTGCTGCGACGAACCGGCGCGTGGCCTTCACCGAGATCGGGTACAAGTCACACACCGGAGCGACGGCGTATCCCTGGAAATGGGAGATCGAGGGCGAGTCGGACCTGGAGCTCCAGCGCGTCGCCTACGAGGCGGCGTTCGAGACGTTCTGGCGCGAACCCTGGTTCGCCGGCTTCTACTGGTGGAAGTGGCGACCCGACGCGCCGTCGGACGCCGCCTACGACCGCGACTTCAGCCCGCAGGGGAAGCCCGCCGAATCAGTCATCCGACGCTACTACTCGGCCGGCTCGCGTTAGGCGGGCAGGCCGTTCGCGATCACGTCTTCCATCGCCTCGGCGAACCGGTCCACCTCCGCGAGCGTGGTATACACGTTCGGCGTCACGCGCAGGCCCGTGCAAGCCGGATGGCCGATCGGAGTAACGATGATGCGCCGCGTCTTCCACAGGTGCTGCGTGAGCGCGCCGGGTGCGACGCCCTCGATCGCCACGTTCGCCAGACCGCAGGCCATTGCAGGATCGTAGCTGGTGTGGAGCCGGATCCCGGGTTGTCCATCGAGTCGCTTCATCCAGCGGTCCCGCAGGTAGCGCAGGCGGGCCGCTTTGCGCTCCGGCCCGATGCCTTCGTGGAAGGTGAGCGCCTCGGCGATGGCGTTGTGGTTCGCCGCGGGGTGCGTACCGATCTCCTCGAACTTCCGGATGTTCTCGTTCATCGACTCCGGTGCGGCCATCATTGGCCACAGGTCGCCGATGCGGTCCCGCCGTGCGTAGAGGAAGCCGGTCCCGTGCGGCGCCAGCAGCCACTTGTGCAATGACGTGCCGTAGAAGTCGCACTCGAGCTGATCTCGCTCGAACGGGAAGTGGGCGAACGCATGCGCCCCGTCCACGATCGTGGTGATCCCCCGAGAGCGAGCCAGTCGGCAGATCTCCCCCACCGGGAAGATCTGGCCCGACAGATTGGTGATGTGGCAGAAGAGGATCACTTTGGTGCGCGGAGTGATGGCCTGCTCGAACATGTCCACCAGGTGCTGCATGCTCGGCGGCGGCGCCGGGAAGGGGACCATCTTCACGACGATCCCCTCACGCCGGCGACGTTGATCCCAGGTCGTCTTCATGCGGGGGTAATCTTGATCGGTGGTCAGGATCTCGTCGCCTGCCTCGAGATCGAGTCCGAGCTGGCAGATCTCCAACGCCTCGCTGGCGTTGCGGGTGATCGCCATTTCCTCCGCGTCACACCCGAACGCCCGTGCCAGCCGCTGGCGCACGCTCTCAACCTGCGGCTCCAGCACGCGCCACATGGTGTAGACCGGCGCCTCGTTCGAGTACTCGAGGTACCGGCGCATGGCGTCCTGCACGACCTTGGGGCTCGGGGAGACGCCGCCGTTGTTGAGATTGATGAGCGAGCGATCGACTGTGAAGGCCTGTTGGATACCGTGCCAGAAATCCTCGTCGGCGGCCACTGTTTCCGGGCTGCGTCCGTCAGCCGTGGCGCCGACTGAGAAGATCTGCTCGAGTCCGTCGTTCTTCAGCGCGGGGAGCGCGACCCCGGCCGTGCCGAACATCGAGCGCAGGAAGTCGCGACGCGTCAACACGGTGGAGCTCCTTGTTGGACACCGATGTCAATACCGGTCTAGCGCGTCTCCTCGGGTGGGCGAGCCGTCGCGTCGCGTCTGTACAGCAACACCGATCCAACGAGCGCGATCGCTGCGAAGGCGAACCACTGGATGGCGTAGGACAGATGGGGGCCACTGCTCAGCTCGGGAGACGCGAGCCGTTGCATCCCCGCGGGCAGGCTATCGCCGATCGTCGTGCGTCGTAGCACCAGGGGAAGCAGTCGATACGGGTAGGCGGGCGCGAGGCGCTCCCAGTCGATGCTGCGGACGTAGCGCGGCCAGGATCCATCACCGCCAGGCATCTCCGGCAGCGCCGAGGGCATCAGCAAGACCCCGGCGACCTCGGCGGTGTCGGGCTCCAGGAAGGCCGTTGGATCGTCCACCGTCCGGCCGTCCGGCGAAAAGACCCACCCCCGCTCGACGAGCAGCGCGACCGTATCGTCGAGCCGCAGCGGCGTCACGAGGTGCACCCCCGGGGTGCCCCGATGGGCCCGGCCCGTCAACACGATCTCCCGCGTGAAGTCGAAGACGCCCGCCGTTCGGGCACGGCGAAAGCGGAGGGTGTCGACGTCGCTGCGGCTGTAGAGGGTGGGCAGATCGACGACGTGAGCGGCTCGACGCTGCACGATCACGGCGTTGCGGGCCCGGCGCTCGCCCAGTCGTTGCAGCTGCCACACCCCGAGCCGCACGAACACCGCGGCGGCGGCAAACGCGATGACAAAGATGAGGTAGCGCTTCACCCCTACAGGGCGCGCCCCACGATCACGCGGGGCTTCATGCCCAGGAAGAGCCCGGTCTCGACGACACCGGGTCGATCGCGCAGTGCGCGGTCCACGGAATTCGGATCGTCCATTCCGCCGGAGAAGGCAACGTCGATGATATAATGCCCGCCGTCAGTCAGGTACGGCTCGCCCGCATCGTCGTTCCGCAGTGTCGGGTCACCCCCCAGGGCGCGTATCGGCTCCAGGTGAGTTCTCCACCCGAAGGGCATGACCTCGATCGGCACCGGAAACCCCGCGCCGAGCCGCTCCACCAGCTTCGACTCGTCGACGACGATGACGTAGAGCGTGGTGGCGGCCGCCACGATCTTCTCCCACAGCAACGCCCCGCCGCCACCCTTGATGAGGTCTCCCTGCGCGTTCACCTCGTCGGCACCGTCGATGGTCAGGTCGACCCTCGGCTGTTCCTCCAGCGTGGTGAGCGGAATGCCGAGGGCGCCAGCCTGGTCTCGCGTGCGGGTCGAGGTCGGGATTCCCACGATGTCGACGAGCTCGCCCTCGGCGAGCTTGCGCCCGATTGCCTCGACTGCGAGCGCCGCCGTCGACCCGGTGCCCAGGCCCAGCACCATGCCCGATCGCACGTAGCCTACCGCCTCCTCGGCCGCACGACGCTTGGACTCGTTCTGCCCCTCCATCACACCTGCTCCAGGAAGCTCTCGGGATCCGTCACCCGCAGCACGGGGCGTCCCCGCGCCACAAGTGCTTCGTAATCACCCAACGCCTGCGCCCTAATGAGCTCTCCGAAGCTGTAGTCCTCACCCGGAACGGGCCTATCGGTCGCCGTGTCCTCGAGGAGTTGCACGAAATGTCCTGTCGGCGACCCGCCCTTGTGCAGCTGGCCGGTAGAGTGCAGATACCGCGGCCCGTAGCCCCACGTCACGACTCCGGCCAGCCGGTCACGCAGCGCTGCTGCGAACGCCGCCACGCGCTCGTCGGTGGCTTCGTTCGGTGCCAGATACGCCAACACCGCGACGTAGTCGCGCGCGCTCACCCCGTCGAGGAACGCCATGATGTCGTGGCGGCGCAGCTGGGCAACCGGATCGAAGCCACGGCCCTGGGTCAGCACGCGCTTGGTGGCCTGCTTGCTTTCGGCCACATTCGGTTGGTCGAAGGGGTTGATACGGAGCGAGGATCCCGCGACAGCCGTCGCGAACTCCCAGCAGAAAAACTCTCCGCCAAGGTCGTATGGATCGTCGAGCGGCGCCCACGCCACCGGATGGCCACTCGCGGCGACCCCGTGCATCCAACGCTCGAGGCGAGGGTCGAGCTGCCGTCCCAGCGACTGCACCACAAAGAACCGGTGGTCCACGTAGTTGGCAGGGGCTCGCGGCGGCTCCGCCACGACCGGCACGACCCCCGTGCCTTCCTTGCCGGTGCTCTCGGCGACGAGCTGCTCGACCCACAAGCCGAAGCTCGCGATGCCCGGGGTGAGGACAAGCGTGAGCTTGTCGCGACCCGCACGTGCCGCCTCACCCACGAGCGCCCCGAGCCAGGCACCGGGGTTGTGCTGCGGGGGTACCTCGGGGCCGCAGCGGCGCGCCATCGCTTCACCGCGATCCAGCAGCTTCCGCACGTCGATCCCCATGAGCGCCGCCGGCACCAGTCCAAAGAGCGAGAGCGCCGAGTAGCGCCCTCCGATGTCGCTGGGGTTGAGGAACACGCGGCGGAATTGCTGCTCCACCCCCAGCCGCGCCAGCGGCGTGTCCTCATCGGTGATCGCCGCGAAGTGATCCCCATTTCCCCCGCTGCGACGCCAGAAGTAGCGGAAGAAGCTCATGGTCTCGAGCGTCGTACCCGACTTGCTGGCGACGACGTAGAGCGTGCGACCGGGGTCGCCTCCGCGCTCGACCTCCACCACCGCCTCGGGTGCGGTGCTGTCCAGCACTTGAAACGGCGGGAAGCTGGGGTTGCGCCCGAACGTGCGCCACAGGACCTCAGGTGCGAGGCTCGAACCGCCCATCCCGAGCAGGACCACCCGATCGAATTCTCGACGCACCTCGTCGGCGAAGTCGGTCAGGTCATCCAGCTCGCGGCGCATCTGGCTGAACAGGGTGAGCCACCCCAGTCGGTCCTTCACCTCCGGTGTCGCTGCGTCATCCACCCACAGAGTGGGATCGCGGTCCCACACCCGGCGCACCACATCGGCACCGGCCATGGCCTCGAGCCGTTGCGCCACTACGTCCCGCAGCATGTTCGTCATCGCGTCACCCCACCTGCATCGCGCGGACGCGCTGGGCTACCGCGCCGGCGGTGAATCCGAACTCCTGGAACAGGCGCTCGTACGGTGCGGAGGCCCCGAAGCGCTCGATCCCCAGCACGGCACCTCGATCTCCCACCCAGCGATACCAGGGCTGGGGATGTGCCGCCTCCACCGCGAGCCGTGCGGTCACCGCTGGCGGCAACACCTCGTCCCGGTACGACTGCGGCTGCGCCGCAAACAACTCCAGGCTGGGCATGCTGACGATGCGGACCGGCACCCCCTCGGCCGCCAGCTGCTCCTGGGCTTCCAACGCCAGGCTCACCTCGGAGCCACTGGCCAGGATGACCGCGACGGGCGCGCCGTCGGACGCATCGGCCAGCACATACCCACCCCGCGCGAGCCCGTCCGCGGGCGCGAGACGGTTCCGGTCCAGTACCGGCAACTTCTGCCGGGTGAGCACCAGCGCCACGGGTCCACCACAACCCCGCACCGCCAGGCGCCATGCCTCGACCGTCTCCGACGCGTCGGCCGGTCGCACGACGGTGAGGTTGGGAATGGCCCGCAGCGACGCGAGCATCTCTATGGGCTGGTGCGTGGGACCGTCCTCCCCCAACCCGATGGAGTCGTGGGTGAAGACGTAGGTCACGTCCAGCCCCATCATGGCCGCCAACCGGATCGACGGGCGCATGTAGTCGGAGAACACCAGGAAGGTGCCACCGTACGGACGGAAGCCGCCGTGCAGCGCCATCCCATTGAGCACGGCACCCATCCCGTGCTCCCGGATCCCAAAGTGGATGTTGTGACCCCCGAGCGCACCGGCTTCGAGCGCGGGCGCCCCCTTGATCAGCGTGTTGTTCGATGGGCTGAGATCCGCGGAGCCCCCGATCAGCTCGGGCACCTTGGGCACCAGCGCGTTCAAGACCTTGCCGGAGGCGGCTCGCGTCGCGAGCGGGCCGTCGGCCGCGCCAAAGGTGGGAAGCTGCGCTTCCCACCCGTCCGGGAGCTCGCCGGCCAGGCGCCGCTCCAGCTCTCGCGCCAGATCGGGGTGGGCATCGGCATAGGCGCGATACGCATCGTTCCACTAACTCTCGAGCTCTGCACCGCGCTCCACACAACGACGCCACTCCACCACTGCGTCCTCCGGCACTTTGAATGGCTCCTCATGCGGCCAGCCGAGGTTCTCCTTGGTGAGTCGGACCTCCTCCTCACCCAGCGGTGCGCCGTGCGCGCCGGCGGTGTCCTGCTTGTTGGGACTGCCGTAGGCGATGTGCGTCCGCACGATGATCAGCGACGGCCGCTCGGTCTCTGCGCGCGCGGCCGAGGTCGCCGCGTCGATTGCGCGAAGGTCGTTCCCGTCCTCCACCCGGAGCACACGCCATCCATACGCCGTGAAGCGGCTCGCGACATCGTCGCTGTACGTGAGCGACGTGGAGCCGTCGATAGTGATCCCGTTGTCGTCGTAGTAGCCGATCAGTCTGCCGAGGCGCAGGTGGCCGGCGAGCGACGCCACCTCGTGCGAGATCCCTTCCATGAGATCGCCGTCGCTGACCAGGAAATACGTACGGTGGTCCAGAACGTCGTGGCCGGGGCGCTCGAACGCCGCCGCCAGGTGGGCCTGTGCCACGGCCATGCCGACCGCGTTCCCCACGCCCTGGCCGAGGGGGCCCGTCGTGGTCTCCACGCCCGGCGTGTGTCCGTATTCGGGGTGCCCCGGGGTTCTGCTGCCCCACTGCCGGAAATTGACCAACTCCTCCAGCGGGAGGTCGTACCCCGTCAGGTGCAGCAGCCCGTAGACCAGCATCGAGGCGTGTCCCGCCGACAGCACGAAACGGTCCCGTCCGGGCCAGGCCGGGTTGGCGGGATTGTGACGCAGGTGCTTCGTCCACAGGACGTAGCAGAGCGGCGCGAGAGCCATCGGTGCCCCGGGGTGGCCCGAATTGGCTTGCTGCACGGCGTCCATGGCCAAGGTCCGAACGGCGTTTACGCACAGTTGATCGAGGGCCGCGGATCGCGCCACGACGGCGTCGGGCATGGTCGAATGCTCCCAGAGCGAGGTCGTTGGGGTTAGAAGATAGCGCGGGTGCGCAGCTGCAGAAACCGGCCCGCGACGCACCGCATTCACACTCGCTTCACCCTCTCTTCAACCGCGTCCCGCCACTCTGCACTGGTCTGCGTGGGAGCGTTCATGACCCCACTCGGTGTCATCCTCACTGTCGTGCTCGTCGTAGCCACGGCCGCGGTCGCGTATTGGGCCGGGAGACGTCACGCACGACGGCGTACCGGGCGGCTGGCGGGAGCTGCGCAGGAGTTCTGTCTCCAACACTGCCGACTCCCCGACGAGCGATGCCCCTTACTACGGTCCGACATGCGTCGGGAAGACTGTCCTCTGTGGCGCTTCGTGACCGCGAACCTCCCCAACGACCTTCCCGTCGATGCCGACGCGCCACTCGGCGCGGGCCCGTATCGCAACCCATCCGGCCAGGCCGAATCCGGTTCACGGTGATTTCATCCTCCCTTTAGGTCGCGCTCCGTATCGTGGCGCCGTGGGACGGGAGGAACCCGTGTCTGGAACCGGCGTGGTGGTGAACCTCCCGCAGCTCGCAGCGGCAGCGTGTTCGACACGGACTCCGGGCACCTGGCAAGGCTGTGGGCTAAACAGTCCGATGCCTCTGTAAGAGGCTGGGCACGGGTTGGGCTTACAGAGCCTTCGGAGAAATGGCGGACCAAGGTCCGTCGGGCGGCCTTCGATTCCGATTTCCGGATTCGGAGGTCGCTTTTCGTTGGGCCGTCCCCGCCCGTGTGACGCCTGGCACCATCACCGGGGCACGAGCATTCTGCCGCCGCCCCGTCCCCTCGCTTATTCTTAGTTGTCTGCGCAACGACACACTCAACCGCGAACTCACCCATGCCGAATCCCTTCCAGTCCCGAGCGGCCCTCACCCTCCCGGAGGGGCGCCTGACGATCTATCGACTCGATGCCCTGTCGAAGGCCGGACTCACCGATCTAGAGCGCCTGCCGTTCTCCATCCGTGTGCTGCTCGAGAACGTGCTGCGACACGCCGGCAACGGAGTCGTCACCGAGGACCATGTGGCGGCCGTGGCGCGGTGGACGCCGGAGCCGGATCGCAGCCTGGAGGTCCCCTTCATGCCAGGACGCGTGGTGCTGCAGGATTTCACCGGCGTCCCCGCCGTGGTGGACCTCGCTGCCATGCGCGACGCCATCGTCCAACTGGGCGGTGACCCCGACCGGATCAACCCACTCGTCCCCACCGACCTGGTCATCGACCATTCGGTGCAGGTGGACTTCTTCGGGTCCTCCATGGCCTTCCGGCTCAACGTCGAACGGGAAATGGAGCGCAACAGCGAGCGCTACCAGCTGCTGCGCTGGGCGCAGCAGGCATTCCGCAACTTCCGGGTGGTGCCCCCGGGCACCGGGATCGTGCATCAGGTGAACCTGGAGTACCTGGCCAGCGTGGTACGCTGCGCGAAGCACAACGGCGAGCAGGTCGCGTTCCCCGACACCCTGGTCGGCACCGACTCCCACACCACGATGATCAACGGCCTCGGCGTGGTCGGGTGGGGCGTGGGCGGCATCGAGGCAGAGGCCGTGATGCTCGGCCAGCCCTACTTCATGCAGCTGCCGGAGGTCGTGGGGATGAAACTGACCGGCCGGCTGCCCCAGGGCGCCACAGCCACCGACCTGGTCCTCACCGCCACACAGATGCTGCGGGAATTCGGCGTCGTAGGACGCTTCGTGGAATACTTCGGTCCAGGCCTTTCCGGCCTGGGACTCGCCGACCGCGCCACGCTGGCCAACATGTCCCCCGAGTACGGCGCCACCATCGGCTTCTTCCCGGTGGACGACGAGACGTGGGTCTATCTCGAGCGTACTGGCCGGCCGCGGCAGCTCATCCAGCGGGTCGAGCGGTACTGCAAGGAGCAGCACCTGTTTCACACGAGGAACGCGCCGGAGCCCGAGTACTCCGCGGTATTGGAGCTCGACCTCGGGACCGTCGTGCCGTCCCTGGCTGGGCCGCGGCGCCCACAGGACCGGGTCCCCCTCACCGAGGTGAGGGATT
>JBDGYO010000119.1:0-7201 GCA_039584015.1 Gemmatimonadota bacterium
GGCGTAGAGGGCGACGGCGCGCACGGGCCGTCCGGCAACGGTGACGTCGAAGCCGAGGTGACGCAGGTGATCCAGGCGCAGCTCGATGGGCTTCGCGCCGGCCGGAACGGCGACCGGTGGCGGGTCCGCCCCGCAGCCTAGCACCATCGAGACCGCGGCGGCGGCGACCAATCTCAAGAGAGCGCCGTCTGTCACCGTGGTGGCACCCCGTCCAACGCGAAGCGCACGGCGAGGTCGGTCACGTTCCAGAGTTGGATGTCGGAGCTCTCACCGTAGCGGACCGGGCGGAGTGTGCCGCCATCGATGCGGTAGCTCCACAGCTCGTTGTGTCGCATGCCGGAGGCCTCCACCGCTCGATGCGTCGCCTCGAGCGCACGGTGCAGGGCATCAACATACGAGCGCAGCGCTTTGCTGTCGTTCCGCAAGCGCCCGGACGAGTCATAGGCGGCCTTGATCTGCCGAGCGAGGCCGAGCAGCAGCAAGTTCACCTCACGGCCCCACACCACACGCGGCGAATGGTAGAGGTCGTCGCGAAAGCGCTGCTGTACAGCTGGGCTCGCGTACGCGTCGTTCACGACGACTTGTCCGAGTCCCTCGACGAACAACCCGACCGGATACGGCCGCGTAAAGCTGTCGAGCATCTCGAGCACGGTGTCGGGATCAGTCGTCCCGCCCACGATCCGGCCGGTATAGTCCTCGAGGAAGAGTGCGGTCGCCGGGTCGGTGTTGGCGGCAGCGATCGGCCGACCCTGCTCGTCGAGGGAAAGCGCCAGGAACGACAGCGGATCCATCAGGGCACTGTCTTCGCTCAGGCGTCGTCGCCAGTAGTCACGTTCCTGTCCTGACAACGATGTCAGGAGCGCCTCCACCTGCCCGCGAACGGCGCTCGGGTCGAGACGGACGTGAAAGTGACGGCGCGCTTGCCGCCACGTCGCGATCGCAGCGCGTAGCGTCTCCGGATCTCGTAGGTACCCCTCGAGCGCCGAAGCGTCGAGCTGCATCTGCGATACCGCATCCTGCGCCGACAGGCCGAGGCCCTCGAGCGACGTGAGGATTCGCTCGAGAGCTCCGAGCGCGTTCGGGACCCATATCACGTTCACGTCCATGCCGAAGCGACCGTTGCCGTAGCCCGCGCGGCTGTCACGCCAGCTTCCCGGAAGCCACCCTAGGGTATCGCGATGAAAGAAGCTCACCAGGTTGTTAGCCGTCGGCTGCTCGGCGTATGGGCGTGCAAGCCTGGCCCCGAAGGAAAGGTTCCGCAGAAGGGCGTCGAGACGGGAGCCGCCTGATCCGGCGGGCGCCGTCAGGAAACCGCGCTTCCGGTCCGGCAACACGTCCGGGCGCGACAGGTAGCGATCGACGAGCACCGGCAACTGGAAATCGTCGTCGACCATGCGGTAGTTCTCACGGACCTCCTGGAGATTCGCGAGCAGTTCACGCGCACGAGCCAGCTGCGCGGCTGCCGCGGCGGCGTCGCGCTCGCTGCGTTCCTCCCACGCCCGGATCAGCTTGTTGTACTGCGCAGCGCTCTCACGAATCGCCTGCCCCCCCAATGCCTCCTCGTGACTCACATTCCCCGAGGGTGCGAGCTTCCGAAGCACGCTGGCGATCACGAGCTCCTGCAGGTCCACCGACGCGATCGGTTCGAACATAAGCGCCGACATCATCTGGTCGCGGCCGAAGTACGTCGCGTAGTTCGGCAGCGCCGCCATCAGCTTCTCCTCGGAGCTCAAGAGCTCGAGGCCGCGAACGGCGCGTTCGAGGCGGCGAAAGGCGGTGACGCGAGGATCATCGGCCCGCGCCACAGCCGGCAGCCGCCGGTGCAGGCTGTCGGCAACATGTTGCTGTCGCGCGTAGAAGGCCTCGAAGGCGTCATTGAAGATCTCGTTCCGGTCGAGCGGCGTGAGCGGCGGGGCGTCGGTGGTGGCCGTGACATCGAACTGGATTCCCCCAGGGGAGCGCGCGCGCAGCGTGACCACGTCGTCCGTGAGCCCGGCGGTCGACGCCCGCAGGTCGCCGCGGAGTTCGATCGTCATGTGGTTCTTGCCGTCGAGCGTCGTGTGCTCTACGAGGACGGTCCACGCGCCGTTATCCTGCGTGAGCGTGATGCGCGGCTGAAGCCGGGCCCGCAACTCCGCGAGGGTCGGCGCGTTCAGGAGCGAGAGATGGCTTGCACGTTCCGCGGCGGGAAGGCGTTCCAGGTTTTCGACCAGGCCCAAGAACTCGCGCAAGACGAAGCGTCCGTCGCCGTACGGCCTGCGGTGCCAGCGCCAGCCCTGAAAGTCACGCTCTTGCCGCATGGTGCCGAGCAGGAACCACGCGATCTCGAGCGCATCCAGCTCCGACGCGAGGCGATACCGCATGGTGCGACGATGCCCGTCCGCCGCCGCGTGGGCCCCCGCATCGCCCCAGGCCACCGGTGCCGCATGCCCCAACGTGTCGCGCACTGTGAAAGCGGCGCTCGCGTTGGTGGCGTCGGCCCAGACGTGGACGACGCGTCCACTCCGGGTGTCGAGGTAGATCTGGAATGCGTTGCGGTGCGAGTCGCGGAAGAAGCGCGTCGAGTACCCCTCGTACGCCGCCGGGTCGTCCAATCCCGGCTCGGGGAACTCCAGCACCGGCGTCTGTAGCGCCTGGACGAAGGACAGCGCGACCATGAGAGATATGAAACCGTGCATGGGTGTACCCCTGAAGCTCCGGTCTAATGTACGTGGGGCACGCGACCTCCGCGAGACGATCCATTCTTGTCCCCGAACCGAACCGGTGCTACGTTCGCGAACCAGGCCTTCACTGCATGCCGATGCACCGCCGTACCGTCGCTGCGCTCTGCGCTACGCTCGTGGCGTTTCCCGCCGCGACTGCTGCGCAAGACGTGGGTGCCCCGCCTGACCACGGCTGGAGGCGCGGTGCAGTCTGTTACGAGATCTTCGTCCGTTCGTTCTACGACAGCGACGGGGACGGCGTGGGCGACCTGAACGGTCTCATCCAGAAGCTCGACTACATCAACGACGGGGATCCGGACTCGCAGCGCGATCTGGGCGCTCGGTGCATCTGGCTCATGCCGGTGACCCAATCGCCGAGCTATCACGGCTACGACGTGACGAACTACTATCACGTCGAGCGTGACTACGGCACGAACGATGATTTCAAGCGTCTGATAGGCGAGGCGCACCGGCGGGGCATTCGGGTGCTGGTGGATCTGGTGCTGAACCATGCGTCCAGCGAGCACCCGTACTTCAAGGACGCGTTGCTCAACCCTGGCTCGCCCTACCGTGATTGGTTCGTGTGGTCGGTGACCGATCCCGGGATCCAAGGTCCCTGGGGCCAGCAGGTGTGGCACCGTGCCCCTGGGCGCGAGGAGTACTACTACGGGCTCTTCTGGGGCGGGATGCCTGACTTGAACTATGAGACGCCCGCCGTCCGCACCGAGGCGCAGGAGCTCGCCACCTTCTGGCTGATGGAGATGGGGGCCGACGGCTTTCGCCTCGACGCCATCAAGCACTTGGTGGAGGAGGATTATGGGAGAGTCGCCGAGCACGTCCCGGCCACCCATGAATTCCTGCGCGAGTTCGCCGCCCATATCCGCCGCGTCGCGCCCGATGCCTTCACGATCGGCGAGGTGTGGGACAGCATTGGCGCAATGCTGCCGTACTACCCGGATCAGCTGGACGCGTATTTCGCCTTCGAGGCGTCGGACGCGATCCTCGAATCGGTCCGCACGGCTTCCGCGAAGGTACTCCTTCGCCCCTTCCTGCGGCTCCAGCGCGAGTTGCCCAGTGATCGCTGGTCACCGTTCCTCCGCAACCACGACCAGACCCGCACGCTCACCGAGCTTGGTGGAAACGTCGCCCGCGCCAAGCTGGCGGCCACCTTCTTGCTCACGCTGCCCGGTCTGCCCTTCGTCTACTTCGGGGAGGAGATCGGCATGACCGGCAACAAGCCGGACCCGCGCTTACGGACGCCCATGCAATGGAGCAGCGGGCCGGGCGCCGGCTTCACAGGCGGCATGGCGTGGGAGCCTCTCCAGCCGGACTCGCTCACCGCGAACGTGGAAGTGCAGGAGGCCGACCCCAACTCGCTGCTCAACTCGTACCGCCGCCTCATCCACCTACGCGCGGAGAATCCGGCGCTCCGCACCGGTGAGCTGCTGCCGCTCGCGGCGAGCACGGACGCCGTCGTAGCGTACTTGCGGCGCGAGGGTGATCGTGCGGTGCTGGTGGTCGCCAACCTCGGGGCGGCGCCGCTCTCCGGGGTGACGGTCTCCTCAGAGGGACGGCTGCTGCCTGCAGGCCGGTACGAGTTGCGGAGCCTGCTCGGCGGCCCACAGGGAGCGCCGCTGAGGGTGGGGGGGAACGGGCGAATTGAGGCCTACATTCCCGTCAGGTCGCTCGGGCCGCTGGAGAGTCACCTCTTCGAGCTCTCAGCAGCCGCTCGGTAGCAGCGCAGCGGGCCTCGAGCTATCAGCCGCTCGGAGCGCTGCCTCACGAACGCCGGCGGGTCAGGAAAGCCGCTTCCTCACGAGAAGTAGATCCACACCACCCCGACGCAGACCACCAACCCCAGGCTCAGCAGCAGGTCCCTGGCTCTCCAGCGGCGATCGGACTCCAGCGCAGCGGCCGGGTCCTGTGTGGTGAACGTGAGGCCAGCCACCTTGGAGGCGGGCGGCGGTGGCGTCAGCAGGCTGACGATCACGAGCACGGCCGTGCAGGTTACGAAGAGGACGATGGCGAAGTGCAGGAAGTTGATGTCGGCGTAGACCTCCAGGAGCCCTCTTTGGAGGGGGCTACTGATCTCCACCACGAGTCGCCCCATGCCCAACACGAATCCCGTCATCAGGGCGGCCATCG
Source organism: Gemmatimonadota bacterium (assembly GCA_039584015.1). Taxonomy (GTDB): domain Bacteria; phylum Gemmatimonadota; class Gemmatimonadetes; order Gemmatimonadales; family GWC2-71-9; genus WVYX01. The sequence goes on from JBDGYO010000119.1 coordinate 4,848, forward strand.
CGCCCTTCGCGTTGACCCGGTGCCACAACACGCCAATCAGGAACACCGCCGCGATCGGGGGCGAGATGTACGCCTGCACGCTCTGCAGGTACTGGTAGAGCTGCCCAGAGATCAGCTTCATGAAGGGGATCCACAGCAGGCCAAAGCCTACCAGCAGTGCGGTGGTGGCCTGCCCGACCAGCACGAGCTGCCGTTCGGATGCTGCCGGGCGCAGCTTCTTGTAGACGTCCAGAGTGACCAGGGTCGAGGTGGAATTGAACACCGAGGAAAGCGAACTCATGAGTGCTGCCAGCAACCCGGCGACGACCAGGCCGCGCAACCCGACCGGGAGCAGCACCGCGATGAGCGTGGGCAACGCCTGGTCCGGTGCGGCCAGCTGCAGCCGCCCCTGCTGCGCCAGGGCATACGCGATCACGCCCGGGATCACGAAGATGAACAGCGGCAGCAGCTTCAGGTATCCCGCCAATATCGTCCCACGCCGGGCGTTATCCTGGTTATGTGCCGCAAGTACGCGCTGCACGATGAACTGATCGGTGCACCAGTACCAGACACCGAGGATCGGCGCCCCGAACAGAATGCCGGTCCACGGGAAGTCCGGGTCCGCAACCGGCTTCCACAAGGTGAGGAACCCGGGCCCCACCGTCTCCGTCAACGCACCCCAGCCCCCCAGGGCGTGGAGGCCGAGGAACATGACGGCCACCGCGCCGCCGATCAGGACAAACATCTGTAGTAGATCCGTGTACAGCACCGCCCGCAGTCCGCCGAAGATGGTGTACAAGCCGGTGATGACCACGACCACCAGGGCGCCGGTCCAGAAGTCGATCCCCATGATCGCCTCGAAGACGATACCGCCGGCGGCGATCGTCACCGAGATCTTGGTCAGCACGTACCCGATGATGGAAATCACCGCCAGATACCACCGCGCGCCCTCGGAGTAGCGTCGCTCGAGGAACTCCGGCATGGTGAAGACGCCACTCGACAGGTAGAACGGCACGAACAGCCAGCCGAGGATCAGGAGGATCAGCGAGGCCAGGACCTCGAACTGCGCCACGGCCACCCCGCTGGCGGCGCCGGTTCCCGCTAGACCGACGAGATGTTCGGATCCGATATTGGACGCAAACAGCGAGGCACCCACGATGAACCAACCGGCATGGCGGCCCGCCAAGAAGTAGTCCTGCGACGTCGCGTGGGCTGAGCGTTCCCGCAGCGTGGCCCAGATCGCGACGCCAAACACGAGCAGGAAATAGACCGCGACCACTACCCAGTCCACGCTCGCTAGCAAGCCCACGGGCACCTCTCCGGCTCAGTGTCTGCGGTGGCATCCCACGGAAACGTGCCCAGTATACGCCGATCCGCGCCGGCACGGAATGCTTGCCGCCTGCCGGCCACTACGCGCCTGCGCTGCTGCAAGGCGCCGTACGTTGTCTTGCGCCTCATTGCCCTGGAGACGTAGCTTCACCCACTTGCAGAGCACAGAGCAACTTTCCCTGTCTACTATCGGTCACGCCCGTTGAGACTCGCTCGTTGTCTTTCCGCCGCACTCGTGCTCACTGTGGTCGCTGCGGCCTGCGAGCGCGCTCTGCCCGATCCATCCTCTCCCACGTTTGCGGAGGCCGTTGCCGCCTTCCACAGAGGTGTGGCCGCAGCGCAAGTGGGCGAGACCGGACTGGCCGCGGCGGCGTTTCAGCGCGTCACCGAACTCGTCCCGGGGGAGCCGGCCGGCTGGGCCGATCTCGGCCTGATCGCGCTCCAGCGGCGCGAGCGGGAGCAGGCAGCCCATTGGCTAGGAGAAGCACGTAGGCTGGCGCCCGAGAACAGCCGCATCCAACTCATGTCCGCCCTCGTCGAGCGCGAGCGGGACCGCTTGGATGCGGCGTCGGAACACCTCCGCCGCGCCGTCGAACTCGACCCCAGGAACCTGAAGGCGCTCTATCTCCTGGCCCAGGTCGTGCGGCAGCAGGATCGCCCCGGGAGCGCGGTCGAGGCGCAACGGTTGATCGACCGGATGCTGACCGTGGAGTCCGGGAATCTGGTGGCCCTGCTCGAGCGTGGGCGCCTCGCCGCGGAACTGCGCGACATCGAGACACTGCGCCGAACGCTCGACCGCATCGGCGCACGGGCCGAGAGTCTCTCGTTCCCCCTCGCCGCCGAGCTCGGGGCTGTGCGGACCGCTGGAGAGACCGGGGAGTTCGACCGCGCCGCCAGCGAGATCGCGGTTCTGCAGAACGGATTGCAGGTCTTGCCCGCCTACCGTGACGACCAGGATGCCGTGTTCACGTCGCCGAGCCGAGCGGATGTCTTGCTCACCCGCTTCGTGCGACTGCCGACCCCTCCTGCTCACTCGGCGCCGCCGG
>JBDGYO010000120.1:0-11486 GCA_039584015.1 Gemmatimonadota bacterium
TCGTGGAGGATTCTCGCCTACTCTATACCTGACCGGCCGCCGCAGCCAACCGCCAGGCGGAACATTTGCCTTTCTCGTATGTTCTATATGACTGGTAGAGCCTCTGTGGGGACTCGATGAGCACGAGACGTGGTCTGTTGACGGCAGCAAGCATCTCGCTCGTGGGAGCAGGCCTAGTCGGCTTCGCGCCCGCGGCCGAGGCGCAGTACTTCGGCCGCAACAAGGTCCAGTACGAGAATCTCGACTTCGAGGTTCTCAAGACCGAACACTTCGACATCCACTACTACGAGGAGGAGGGCGTCGCGATCGAGTACGCAGCCCTCATGGCCGAGCGCTGGTACGCGAGGCTCTCCCGCCTGCTGAACCACGACCTCTCGGGCCGGCAGCCCCTGATCATGTACGCCAGCGGTCCCCACTTCCGGCAGACCAACACCCTGCAGGGCGACATCAGCGAGGCCACCGGCGGGGTCACCGAGATCCTGAAGCGACGCATCGTGCTCCCCTTTTCGGGACCACTGTCCGAGACCGATCACGTGCTGGGCCACGAGCTGGTGCACGCATTCCAGTTCGACATCACGGGCGAGGGCGGCGGCATCGCCAAGGCCGGCGTGCCTAGCATCATGCGGTATCCCCTGTGGTTCACGGAGGGTATGGCGGAATACCTCTCCGTAGGGCCGCGGGATCCCAACACGGCGATGTGGATGCGGGACGCCGTGCGCGCTCCCCTGCCCGACCTGCAGCGGCTGAGCGACCCCCGGATCTTCCCGTACCGCTATGGGCAGGCACTCTGGTCCTACATCGCGGGGCGCTGGGGCGACGACGCCGTGGGCCGAATCCTGAAGGCCTCCAGGACTGCGGGCGGCGCTCCCATGGCCTTTGGGCGCGTGCTGCGGATGGCACCCGACTCGGTGATCTACGGGTGGCACCAGGCGATGCGCTCGTACTACGAGCCGTTGGAGGACGTCACGGGACGGGCGGGCGACTACGGGCGCCCGGTCATCACGCCGTTCTCCACGGGAGGCCGCCTCAACGTGGGGCCGGCGCTCTCGCCGGATGGGAGTCGCGTGGTGTTCATCTCGGAGCGCGACCTGTTCTCCATCGACATCTTCCTCGCCGACGCGTTCACCGGCCAGATCATTCGCAAGATCACCAGAAACGACGTCAACCCGCACTTCGAGAGCCTACAGTTCATCTACACATCGGGTGCCTGGGACTACGAGGGGCAGCGGTTTGCGTTCGGGGCGGTGGCGAAGGGCCGCCCGGTCCTCACGATCATCGAGCCGGAGTCCGGCGACAAGCTAAAGGAAGTGAAGTTCAAGGAGCTAGGGGAGATCTACACGCCGACCTGGTCGCCGGATGGACGGTACGTCGCGTTCTCCGCGCTGGTCGGTGGATTCTCCGACCTGTTCATGTACGACCTGGAGGAAGACCAGCTCCTGCGGCTCACCAACGACGTCTACGGTGACCTGCAGCCCGCGTGGTCGCCCGACGGAAGTCAGATCGCGTTCGTCACCGACCGGTTCGGCACCGGCGTCTCGAGCTTGATGTATGGCAACTACCGACTGGCCTTGATGGATCCGAGGACCATGGCGATTCGGCCGGTCGTCGCCTTCCCCGAAGGGAAGCACATCAATCCTCAGTGGACGCCCGATGCGAGCAGCCTGTACTTCGTCTCCGACCACAACGGGATCCCCAACGTCTACCGCACGGACCTGGCGACGAATGAGCTGTTCCAGGTGACCAACCTGTTCACGGGGGTCAGCGGCATCGCTGGCATCAGCCCGGCCATCAGCGTGGCCGCAGAGACCGGCGACTTGGCCATCACCGTGTACGAGGAGGACGCCAACTCGATCTACCTACTGGAGGACCCCGACGTGCTCGTGGGTGGTCCCGTCTACGGCGACTTCGCCATCGACCCGGCCGCATTGCCACCGTCGGACCGCCTCACGGACGACGTACCGAGCCTGCTCGCCAACGCGTTCTACGGGCTGCCACGGGACCGCGAGAGCTTCGAGATGTCCGACTACAAGCCGAAGTTCGCGCTGGATTACATCGGTCAGCCGTCACTTGCCGTCGGGGCCGACCGATACGGGACGTACATCGCCGGCGGGGCGTCCTTCTTCTTCAGCGACATGCTGGGCGGCCACAATGTGGCCACCGCGATAGAGATTCGCGGGAGCTTCCGGGACATCGGCGGGCTCATCGGGTACTCGAACACCAACAAGCGCCTGAACTGGGGCGTCAACCTGCAGCAGACCCCGTACATTACCGCCCAGGCGTTCCTGTTCGAGGACAGCGCGAGCGGTGCGCTCATCGAGCGGACCATCATCCAGCGGCAGACGTTCCGCCAGGTGGGCACTGTGGCGGCATACCCGCTCAATCGCGCTCAGCGGCTGGAGTTCAACGGTCGGTTCCTCAACATCGGCTACGCCACCGAGGCGAGGGATCGGTTGTTCGATCCCATCTCGCTGATTCAGATCGGCGAGGACGAGAGCGACCTCCCTGCGCCCCTCGACCTGAACCTGTTCCAGGCCAGCGTCGCCCTGGTGTACGACAACTCGCTGTTCGGGATCACCAGTCCGATGCTGGGCCAACGCTACCGACTGGAGTTCGGGGGGACGTACAACGACCTCGACTACGTCACGGGGGTGGTGGACTACCGCAAGTACGTCATGCCGGTCCGGCCATTCACTCTCGCCTTCCGCTTCCTCCACAACGGACGCTACGGCCCGGACGCCGATACGTTGACCCTCGCCCCGCTATACCTGGGGTACGACGGCATCGTGCGGGGCTACGAATTCAGCTCGTTCGACTTCGGTGCCTGCGCCGCGGCCGGCGGCCTCGTTGGGGAGGGGGGAATCGCCACCTGCGCCCCCTACGATAACCTGTTCGGTTCGAAGATGATGCTGGCCAACCTCGAGCTGCGGTTCCCACCACTCGGTGTGCTCGGCGTGGGGGACGGCCTGTTCGGGTATCTGCCGATCGAGGCCTACATCTTCGGCGACGGCGGGCTGGCGTGGTACAGTGAGGACCGGCTCGCTCTGACACCGGGCTTTGACGATCGGGCCTGGTGGGATGGGGGCGAGAGCCGGCCGGTCTTCAGCATGGGCGGCGGCCTCCGGATGAACTTCTTCGGCTTTCTGGTGCTCGGGGTGCACTACGTCTACCCGTTCAATCGTACGAAGGGCGGACACTTCCAGTTCACGTTCATCCCGGGGTTCTAGGGCACTCACCCGTCGGGCCAGCGCTCCTTGCGACGGGCCTCGAGCACCCGCTCCACTCTCCGCACCGCGGCGTATAGCGGCGACTCGTTGCGCTCCGACGCCTCCGTGAAGATCTCGTCTAAGGCCCGCTCGAACCCGCGGACGCGCTCACGGATCTCGTCCTCCGTGTGCTCACCACGCCCCAGCAGCGGGAGGGCCGTCGCCCCACCGGCATTGATGACGTAGTCCGGCGCATAGAGAATCCCGCGCGCGTGCAGTCGCTCCGCGTCCTCCGGCTCGGCCAGCTGGTTGTTGGCGGAGCCGGCCACGATCCGGCACTGCAGCACGGCAACCGTCTCGGCACTGAGCGTGGCCCCCACCGCACAGGGCGCGTACACGTCACAGGGCGTCTCATAGACCCGCTCCGCGGCCACGACCTCACCGCCGACCTCGGCCGCCACCGCTGCGGCACGCTCGTCATCGATGTCGCTCACCAGGATGCGGGCTCCCGACTCCTGCAGCAGCCGCGCGAGGGGGATTCCAACGTCGCCAACGCCCTCGATCAATACGGAGCGGCCCGCGAGCTGGCCGTCACCGAACACTTGTCGCGCCGCGGAGCGCATTCCCGCCCACACGCCCAGCGCCGTATACGGTCCCGGATCGGCCGTCTCTCCCTGCCGCGTTCCACCGTGCACGTGGCGGGTCTCACGCGCGATCACCGCCATGTCCTCGGGCGTAGTGCCGAGATCGGGGCCGCAGGCGTACGCCCCCTTGAGCGAGTCGATGAGCCGCCCGAAGCGGACCGCCAGAACGCTCTTGCCCCCACCGAGATCGAACCCGATCGTGGCCCACTTGTACGTCATGCCCTCGGCGAGGCGCATGGCATCGTGCAGCGCCTCCTCGGGACCGCTGTAGACCTTCATGCGACAGCCACCCATGGCGGCGCCGAGCGTCGTGTCGTGAATGGCGATGAACATCCACGTCTGGGCAGCGTGGTCGTACCGCGTAACGACCGACTCACCCGACCAAGCTTCGATGAGCTTCTGCATGGAGGGCAAAGCTAGCTGCCACCCCAGGCGCGCGGTAGACTTCGCGCATGAGGCGGCTCCTCGCACTGTTAGGCGTCGCGGTGGTGCAGCTCGCGAGTCCCGGCGGCATCGCCCTGGGGCAGCAGCAGCGTCCGGATTCGCAGCAGGTGCTGGACGACGCGCGGTCGGCTCAGCGTCGCTTCGAGCGGGTGCGGCGGCAGCAGTTGCCGTCCACGCCCGGCAGCGTGGGCGGCTCGTGTGACGAGCGAGTCGGACGCTTCTGCTTCTGGCACGACGAGGATCCACCGTGGGAGCCCGAACCGGAGGATCCGCGCATCACGCGGGCGCGCGACCGGCTCCTGGGCGAGCTGGACGCGGCAGCAGTCCTCCTTCCGGCCGACGAGTGGATCACGGGCCAGCGCATCCGCTACCTGGTCGAAGCCGAGCGCTGGGGCGACGCGCTGGAGGTGGTGCACCGCTGCCGCGCCGCGCCGTGGTGGTGCGGCCTCCTCGAGGGATTCGTGCTCCACACCAACGCGGACTTCGCCGCAGCCGACTCGGTGTTCAACGCGGCGCTGGCCGAGAGCCCCGAGGAATCCCGCTGCAACTGGAGCGACCTCTCGAAGCTGTTGGACGGCGACCTCGAACCGTCGTACCGCGACGCGTCGTGCGCCGATCGCCTCGCCGCCAACCGGCGCATCTGGTGGCTCGCCGATCCGCTGTACCTCGTGCCCGGAAACGAGCGACGCACCGAGCACCTCGCCCGGATCGCGGTGGTCCACATCATGCAAGATGCCGACAACGCATACGGGATTCCCTGGGGACGAGACAACCGCGAGCTCACGATGCGGTACGGGTGGACGGTAGGGTGGGAGCAGGTGCGTTTCGGCAGAGGCACGTTCAACACGCGACCGGAGGTCACGGGACACCACACACCGGGGAGCAAGCACTTCATTCCGCCGCGGGAGTACGTCAACGACGCCTCCGGCATCATGCCCGCGGAGTGGGAGCTCGAGCCACGCCGCCCTCGCACCCGATACGCACCGCGCTACGCGCGCGAGTTCGGACGCCTGGCTCCACAGGTAGCGGTGTTTCGCCGTGGAGACTCGGTGCTGGTGGTGGCGGCGTTCGACGTACAGGAGATGCGGGAGGTGCGTGCCTCGACCGACTCGTCAGCCGACGCAGACAGCAGCATCGACGTCGCGCTCGTCTTGGCACGCGATGAGTACACCGCACCCCTCGTTGTACGGGCACAGGAGCGCGGCGAGGCCGCACGGTTGCTGGGCAGCACGCCGCACACCGGCTCTCTGCTGAGTGTAGAGGCGCTCTACCGCGCCGACAGCGTCGCCGCCAGGGAACGGTACTGGCTCGCGAGAGAACCGGATGCCGGCGATCTCCGTCTATCCGACCTCCTTCTGATCGACGCCGACTCGCTCCCCGACACGCTGGAGGAGGCTGCGCTGCTGGCCCGGCCCAGTGCCTCGTTCGCACCCGGCGAGATCATCGATGTCTACTGGGAGGTGTACGGCATCCCGGCTGGCGCGTCGGGCGTCGTCTCGCTGACCGTGGTGAAGCAAGGGAAGAACTTCTTCCGCAAGGCGGTGGAGTTCCTCGGTCTCGCCGGAGGGGACAGCCCCACGATCCGACTGCAGTGGACCGACGCGCCGGGGGCTACGCAGACCGGGGTGGGGCGCTCGGTCTCGCTCCAGCTTCCCCAGGAGCAGGACGGACGCTACACTCTCCGGCTCGAGGCGGTACTGGCTTCCGGAGAGCAGACAGTGACCACGAAACAGATCCTGGTGGAGGAACCATGAGGCATCGCGTCCTGGTGGTGCTCGGCGCCACCGCGCTCGTGTGGGCGTGTGGCGAGCGCGACGCGCGCGAGCTTCCCGTGCTCCCAGCGGGGGCCGAGACAGTCACCCTGTTGGGCGACACCGTATCACCCCCGGCGCTGGGGCTCGAGGTGCGGCAGGAGCGCGAGGCTCGCCTCGCGCAAGCGCGGAGGGCCTACGAGGCTACACCGGAGGACGTGGACTCGATCATCTGGCTCGGACGACGCCTGGCCTATCTGGGTCGGTACCGCGAAGCGATCGAGGTTTACACGGCAGGCATGGGAGTGCATCCCGGCGATGCACGCCTCTACCGCCACCGCGGCCATCGCTTCATCACGGTGCGCGAACTCGACGCCGCCATCGAGGATCTGGCCTACGCGGCCAAGCTGGTGGCCGGACAGCCCGACGAGGTGGAACCCGACGGGCTTCCCAACGCACGCGGCATTCCAACCAGCACCCTGCAGTCGAACATCTGGTACCACCTGGGGCTCGCCCACTATCTCAAGGGTGATTTCGAGCGCGCGGCGACCTCCTACCGCATGTGCCACGACGTATCGGCCACCGAGGACATGGCCGTCGCCACCAGCCACTGGCTCTACATGACGCTGCGGCGACTGGATCGGGTTGAGGAGGCGGAGACGGTGCTGGCCCCGATCCACGCGGAGATGGACATCATCGAGAACACGGGCTACCACCGACTGCTGCTGATGTACAAAGGAGATCTCACACCCGAGGAGCTCCTGGAGGACCCCGGCTCGGACGACGTCCTCGCCAACGCCACCGTGGGATACGGCGTCGGCAACTGGCACCTGTACAACGCACGGGAGGTCGAGGCCGAGACCGTGTTCCGTCGCATCCTCGAGGGAGAGCAGTGGGCCGCGTTCGGGTTCATTGCTGCCGAGGCGGAGGTCGCCCGCGCGAGCCGGTAGGAGGGTGAAGACACAAGGCGGACGCCGCGGGACCGCTGGGCCCCGTCGCGACCGCCTCGATTCTCTACTGCATTGTGCCGCCACTGCTCATCGGCGGCGGCGCAACACCGCAACAGCTAGCTTATTCGCCCCGCCTGACCGTCACGCCGCCGTTGGTCGTGAAGGCGCGGATCAGCTTGCCGCCGCTGCCCAGGTCCACCGACAGCCGCCGGTCGATGCGTCCCTGCACCGTCACCGGGAAGTCGAACCGCATCCCGCCATTGGTGGTGCCGGTCTCGAGCCGGGCGTTGTAGCCGTCGGGGATGGTGAGCTTCACGCCGCCGTTGGTAGTACGCACGTCGAGTCCGGCGCCCTGCCACTCGGAGCCAGCGAGATCGATGTGGAGCCCGCCGTTGGTGGTCCGGCCCTGCACGTCACCTGCCACAGCGGTCAGGTACACACCACCGTTGGTCGTGCTGAAGTCGATGTCGCCGGCCACATCTGCGATCCGGATCCCGCCGTTGGTACTCTCCAGCGAGAGATCGGAACTGCGGGGGGCGTAGATGTGGAAGCTGACCGACCACGACTCGTGCCGTCCGGTGCGCGGGCCGTCCGACGAGATCGTGCGTCCGGTGACCACCTCCACCTCCTGCACGAGGGCGCGGGCATCATCCATGTCGTCGGCCTGGCCCGTGACGCGCGCGAGCACGCGAATCTCGTTGCGGTCCCAGCCCTCGACTTTGATGCCGCCGTTGGGTGCGGCGTCGACCGTGATGCGGTCCATGGCCCCGAGGGTGAACTCACGGACCTCGCAATACCGGTCGTGGTCGCGGTCGTAGTCACGGCCGCGACACCAGTCCTGGTCTTGGGCGAGCTGCTGGGCGGAAACGCTGACCGCCGAGAGCGCGAAAGCCGCGAGACCGAGGGCCACGTACGACGTTACCTTCTGCAACATTAGAGCACTCCGTTGGGGATCAAACCGTTAGACAGCCCGGCTGGCGAGAAGGTTGCACCGGACGGGAACCTGGGACCGCTCTCCCACGTCTTGGGTATCAAGCCCACTCGACTGGACGCCTTGACCCCCCCGGCTCCTCTGGTTAGCTCACGGGCGCACTATTACTTGGCAGGAGAATCCCTATGAAACGATTTGGCTCAGCTGTGGTCTCGGTGTGGACCCTGCTGGCCGTGGCGGCCCTGGCAATCTGGGCTGCACCGGCCGCCGCGCAGACCGAGATCGACATCGCATACGAGAAGCATGTGCTCGACAACGGGCTCACGCTGATCATCCACGAGGATCACAAGGCCCCCATCGTGGCCGTGAACGTGTGGTACCACGTGGGCTCGAAGAACGAGAAGATCGGGCGCACCGGCTTCGCTCACCTGTTCGAGCACCTCATGTTCAATGGTTCCGAGCACCACAACGAGGATTACTTCCAGGTGCTCGAGCCGCTCGGCGCCACGGACCTCAACGGCACCACCAACGAGGACCGCACCAACTACTTCCAGAACGTGCCCACATCGGCGCTCGACGTGGCACTGTGGATGGAGTCGGACCGCATGGGTCACCTGCTCGGCGCGATCGACCAGGAGAAGCTGGACGAACAGCGCGGCGTGGTGCAGAACGAGAAGCGGCAAGGTGAGAACCAGCCCTACGGCAAGGTCTGGATCACCATCGCCGAGAACACCTATCCCGCTGGACATCCCTACTCGTGGAGCGTGATCGGATCGATGGACGATCTCTCCGCCGCGAGCCTGGAGGACGTACACGAGTGGTTCCGCACCTACTACGGCGCCGCCAACGCGGTGCTGGTGGTGGCCGGCGACGTCGATCCGCAGGACGTCAAGGCCAAGGTCGAGCGCTACTTCGGCGACATCCCGAGCGGCCCGCCCATCTCGAAGCATGAGGCCTGGGTGGCGCAGCGCACGGGCGTGCACCGCCAAGTGATGCAAGACCGGGTGCCGCAGGCCCGCATGTACATGGTGTGGAACACGCCGCAGGTCACCTCCGACGACGCGGCCTACATCGAGCTGCTGGGCGAGCTGCTCACGAGCGGCAAGAACTCTCGCTTCTACAAGCGGCTGGTGTACGACGACCAGATCGCCACGGCGGTCTCGGCCTACCATGACACGCGCGAGATCGGCAGCCAGCTCCTCGTGTGGGGCACCGCCAAACCCGATGTGGACCTGGCCCTGGTGGAGCGAGCCATGGACGAGGAACTGGCCCGGCTCATCGCCGAGGGTCCCACTGCCGAGGAGTTGCAGCGGGTCAAGACGCAGTACCGAGCGGGGTTCATTCGCGGCATCGAGCGGATCGGGGGCTTCGGCGGCTCGTCGGACATCCTCGCCATGAGCGAGGTGTATGGCGGCAGTGCCGACTCCTACAAGGAGTGGCTTGCGACCATCCAGAACGCCACGCGTGAGGACATTCGCAACGCAGCGCAGCAATGGCTGGCCGACGGCACCTACAAGCTCGAGGTGCGCCCCTTCCCCGAATACACGACCGTTGCCTCCGACGTGGACCGCACGACCGGGGTCCCGGCCGCAGGCGATCCCCCTGTGGCCACCTTCCCACCGATGCAGCGCACCACCCTGTCGAACGGCCTCAATGTCATCCTGGCCGAACGAGATGCGGTCCCGGTGGTGTACTTCCGCCTGGTGGTGGATGCCGGGTATGCCGCCGACCAGTTCGGCACGCCGGGCTCCGCGAGTTTGGCCCTGTCGATGATGGACGAGGGGACGAACCGGCGCTCCGCACTGGAGATCAGCGAGGAGCTGGAGATGCTGGGCGCCACGCTGGGCGGCGGATCCAACCTCGACCTGTCAACGCTATCCCTGTCGGCCCTCTCGGAGAACCTGGACGCCTCGCTGGACGTCTACACCGACGTGATCCTCAATCCCTCGTTCCCCGAGAACGAGTTCCAGCGCCTCAAGCAGATGCGCCTGGCCCAGATCCGCCAGGAGCAGGCGCGGCCGTTCAGCATCGCGCTGCGCACCCTGCCGCGGTTGCTGTACGGCGACGGCCACGCCTACGGCAACCCCGGAACCGGTTCAGGATTCGAGGCGACGGTTCAGACGATGACCCGCGACGATCTCGTCCGGTTCCACGACACGTGGTTCAAGCCCAACAACGCCACGCTGATCGTGGTAGGCGCTACCACGATGGACGAGCTGCGACCGAAGCTCGAGCGGCTGTTCCGCAACTGGCGCGGCAGCGAGGTGCCGCAGAAGAACCTGGCCCAGGTAGAGCACCAGGCGTCGGCGGCCGTGTACATCATGGATCGCCCGGGCGCCATCCAGTCGCTGATCATTGCCGGGCATGTGGCGCCCCCGACGGCCAATCCCGACGAGATCGCCATCGAGACCATGAACAGCCTGTTCGGTGGCGAGTTCAGCGCACGGGTCAACATGAACCTGCGCGAGGACAAGCACTGGTCCTACGGAGCCCAGACCCTATTCTGGCCCGCCCAGGGACAGCGCCCGTTCTTCGTCTATGCGCCCGTGCAGAGTGACAAGACCAAGGAGGCGATGGCCGAGGTCTACAAGGAGATGAACGATATCCAGGGTCCGCGGCGCGCCACCGAGGAGGAGCTGGCATTCGCAAAGAACACGCGGACGCTCACGCTCCCGGGTTCCTGGGAAACCAACGTCGAGGTCGCCGGCTCGATCACGGAGATCGTGCGGTACGGGCTGCCGGACGAGTACTTCGAGACCTATCCGGCCAAGGTGCGGGCCCTCTCGCTCGCCGACATCAACGCCGCGGCCGACATGGTCCTCGCACCAGACAAGCTCGTCTGGATAGTGGTCGGTGACCGTGAGAAGATCGAACCCGGCATCCGCGAGCTCGGCCTCGGACCGATCTACGAGATCGACGGGGACGGCAACGTGACACGGGAGCTGGCGACGAACTAGGCTGCGCGTTACGAGAACGCTGAAGGGGGAGGTGTTGCGGCCTCCCCCTTTTCGCTTCCCTCGGAAATCAGAATGAGGCGCAGGGCGAAAGGCCTGCGCGGCGCGGCGGCGGCGGGCCTACGTCTCCCCCACGAGCCGCGCGATGCGGGCCCGCACCACCCTCGGCCCACAACTCCACGAGGCGATTGTAGTAGTCCACGGCCCTGTCGCGCTCGCCCCGTTCCTCGTACAGCTCGCCGAGGCGCCGGTATTTGTCGCCGAGGTTGTAGAACTCCGCAAAGAGGGCAAAGCCATCGGGCAGGGTAACGGCACGCTCGTACACGGCGAGCGCCGAGTCGGCCTCCCCCAACAAATCGTACGCCCGGGCCAGCTCGTAGAGCCAGCAGTTGTTGCAGCCGACCTCGCCATAGCCCCGACGAGCGGCCTCGATGGCATCGTCGTACCGGCCCTCGGCGAACGCGAGCATCTGATCCCACTGGGCCTCGTCCTCGATGCTGCGCCGACTCGCCTCGATCGCGGCGTTCTGCTCCTCGCGCAGTCGCCGCGCCAGATCGGGGCGGCCTGCCTGAGCATAGATTTGCGCCACCCCGAGATACGGGCGGTCCT
>JBDGYO010000121.1:0-8681 GCA_039584015.1 Gemmatimonadota bacterium
GTCTCGAGGGGGATCGGATCGTGGCGCCCGTGGATCACCAACGAGGGAATCGAGAGCTCGCACAGCTCGGTGAGCTCGTTGCGCAGGTCTGTCTGGGACACGCTCTCCCACACGGCCTGCTGCGTGCGCCCGGCGACGCGAAACGGGGTGAGGTCGCTTGCCTGCTGCGGGTCCCGGAAGTACCCGGCGACCGAGAGCTCGAACGCCCGCTGGCGATAGGCGTCGGGATCCTGTTCCCGTAGTCCCGACTCCCTGAGGGCCTCGCGCTCCCCCACAACCTGTGGATGCGCCATGCGCTCCGCGAAGCGACGCTCGAACTCCGCGCGGTGCTCGGGGTTCAAGGGGGCCGGCGAAACCAGTGCCAGCCGACCCACCCGCTCGGGACGAGTCGCCGCGTAGAGCAACGCCAGCAGCCCGCCCCACGAGTAGCCCAACAGAGTGGCCGGAGCGATGCCCCACAGCTCGATCAGCGCGTCGAGGTCGTCCACGTGTTCGCGCCACCCCACCGGCACGTCGCGTGCCACGGGAGAGCGCCCTCCGCCTCTCTGGTCGTAGTAGCGCAGCCGCCGGCTGGTGGCCAGCGCATCGAAGTGAGGCAGGAGATAGTCGTGGTGCGCACCCGGGCCGCCATGCAAAACGACGACGTCCGGACCGTCGCCGATGGTCCGGACGTGAAGCTGCACGCCGTTGACCGCAGCCGTGCTCTCCGTCGCGGTCATCTCACCTGGATCGGGGATCACAGCAGCACGGCCAGCGCGTCGGCCACCTCCGTCACAGCCTGTTGTTCCGCTTCGGAGAACGGGTCGCGCACATCACTATCGATGTCGATCTGCCCGAGTATCTCGTCGTGCCGGCGGATCAGCACGACGAGCTCCGACTTCGTCTCGATACTGCAGGCCAGGTAACCCTCCGCCTGGGAGACGTCGGGGATGTTCAGGTCCCGCCGCTCGGCAACCGCCCTGCCGCACATCCCCTCCCCGACGGGGATCTCCGTGTGGTCCGTGGGCCGGCCATCGGACGCCTCCAGCACCAGCAGGTCGCCGTGCAGCATGTACAGGTACACGCCGGTGTACGGCGAGCCGGCGGCGCGGATCTTCGTCGCCGCCAGCTCCAACAGCTCCTGCCGCGAGGCGTCACGACAGAACGCCCCCTGTAGCGCCCGAACGACGGGCTCGGGGTTGAGGACGGTCCCCGGCACTATTGCAGCGTGGCAGTCGTCTCCATCCGCTCGCCGTCACGGAGGAAGAAGATCGTCACGACGTCGCCTGCCTTGTGGGCGACCAGCGCGCGCTGCAGGCCCATGAGGTCCTTCACCTCGTGCTCGCCGATCCGCACGATGATGTCGCCGGCCTGGAGCCCCGCCTCATCGGCCGCGCTCTCCGAGCGTACCCCGGTGAGCCGCACGCCGCCCGGCGAATCGGTCATGTCGGGGATGGTGCCCAGGGAAGCCCGCCGACCGGCCTGCTCCGGCGGCTTGGGCTTGGGTACCTCGACATAGGTGAGGTCGTCGCGCCGCCGGGCCAGGGTCCAGGTGAGGTCGGAGGCGAAGGCCGCAATCTTCGCGACGCCCTCGACATTGATCTTGTCCCAGTCGTCGGTGGTGCGGTGATAGTCCTCGTGCACGTTGGTGAAGAGATGCACCACGGGGATCTGATGCGCGTAGAACGAGGAGTGGTCGCTGCGGCCCCAAGGATCTTCCTGACTGCTCAGTACGAATTGGTAGTCTTGGTTCAGCGAGTCGATGATCCCCGGCAGCTCGGGCGCCGAGCCCACGCCGATCACGATGAGGCTGTCCTGCCGCAGCCGCCCAACCATGTCCATGTTGACCATGGCGTACGTCCGCTCGTTGGGGCGGATCGGGTTGGCCGCATAGTACTGGGAGCCGATCGTCCCCAGCTCCTCGGCGGTGAACGCGACGAACACGATGGTGCGCTGCTCGGGGCCGAGCCGGGGACTCAGCATGCGAACCGCCTCGAGCAGGGCCGCCGTGCCGGACCCGTTGTCGTCGGCGCCGTTGTGCACCACCTCGACGCTGTCGGGATCGAGGCTGAAGCCGCCTCCGAAGCCCAAGTGATCGTAGTGGGCGCCGATCACGACCACCTCATCGGCCAGGCGGCCGCGGCCTTCCAACACGCCGACCACGTTCTTGACCACCGACCCACCCAGGTTGGTGTGTGCCACGCCCGGGGCGGTGGGGCTGATCTCGAAGACCTGGTAGTAGCCGTCGGTGCCGGCGGGGTCGAGGCCGCAGTCCTCGAAGACTCGTGCGACGTACGCGGCTGCCATGTCCAGGCCGGCGGTGCCCACCCCGCGCCCATCCAGGCTGTCGGCGGCGAGGTACTGAAGGTCGGCCGTCACGCGGGCGGCGGCCGCCTCGCGCAGGTCCATCTGGGCTTCGGCCTGGCCGGCGGTGGCCGCCAGGATGGCGAGGCCGCCCAGGGCGCCCGCCGCGGCTCTGATGATCGACATCGTAAGACCACTCCCTACTTATCTTAGGTGACTTGAGGACCCGAAACTTAACAGGATGACGGCCGTGTCCCCACGCCTGCTCGCGCTCATCCCGTTGGCCGTCGGCATCAATCTCGCCATGGGGAAATTCGCGGCGGCGACCTCTTTCCCGCTGTTTCTGGACACGGTCGGCACGGTGCTGGTGGCGGCCTTGGCTGGCCCCGCGGCGGCTCTCCTCACGGGACTCGTGTCCCAGACCACCTTCACGGTTCTGGATGGCCGGCTCATGTGGCTCGCGTTCCTCCCGGTGCAGCTCGGCGTGGCCCTGTACGCCAGTTGGGCCGCCCGCCGTGGGCTGTTCGCCAGCGTCCCCTTGGCCCTCGTGAGCGGCACCGGGCTTGGGTTGCTGGCCGCCACCCTCTCCTGGCCCATCTCGCTGCTACTCTTCGGCGGGGTGACCGCCGGCGGGGTCACCATCGTGACAACCCTGTTGACCGCCCTCGGGGTTCCGCTCACCTGGGCGGTGTACGCCGCGAGCCTGAGCAGCGACGTGCTGGACAAGCTGATCACCTTCCTGCTGGTGTACGCCGTGCTGATATCGCTGCCCGCCCGGATGGCGGCACGGTTTCCTGCGGCCGCGCGGGCGCTGGGGCGCGCGTGATCGTCGGATACGTCGCGGGAAAGAGCCCGCTGCACCAGGCGCACCCGTTCACCGGTCTCGTGCTCGCGGGGACCGTTGTAGTCCTCGCGTTCGCACTGCCCGCACCCCAGGGACCCGCGGCGCTGGCCGTGGCGCTCACCGCGCTCGCGCTGCTGGCCAGACTGCCCCGCGTGCTGCTCGCCGCGCTGGGCTTCTCGCTGCCCTTCTGGTTCTTCCTGGGGGTGATTCACGGGCTGATCGGCGATGCACCGCTCAGGGCGCTCACGGTGGGAGCGCAGATCACGGCCATGCTGATCGTCTTCCTGCTAGTGCTCGCCACCGTCCACCCGGCTCGGCTGGTGGATGCGCTGCTGCAGCGGGGGGTACCGTTCTCGCTGGCGTATCTCATTTCGGCCACGCTGCAGGCCGTACCCAGGCTGAGGCAGCAGGCGGCGGACGTAGTGGATGCGCAGCGCTGCCGTGGGCTGCGGGTACAGGGATCCGTGTGGCGCCGGGTGCGCGCCATCGTACCGCTGGCAATTCCGCTCGTGCTGGGGGCGCTCGGCGAGGTGGACGAGCGGGCGATGGCGCTGGACGCGCGGGGTGCGGCGGCGCCCGCGCACCGAACGCCGCTGGAGCCCCCGCCCGACTCGATCTCCCAGCGCATCGTGCGCTGGCTGCTCGCCGCAGGGGCCGCGGCGGTGATCGTGTGGCGGATCGTAGCATGAGCGTGCGGCTGGAGGGGGTCTCGTTCCGCTACCCCGGCAGTGATACGGATGCGCTGCACGAGGTGAGCGTGGCGTTCCGACCCGGCCAGGTCACGCTGGTGACCGGGCGGCTGGGGGCGGGATGCAGCACCCTGCTGCTGGTCATCGCCGGGCTCGCCCCGCGGGTAACCAGTGGGACGCGCAACGGTGAGGTCACCACCCTCGACAGGGACCCCGCCACCCGTGACGGCCGCAAGGTGCTGGCCGGGCGCGTCGGCCTGCTGCTTCCCACGCCGTGGACCCAGCTCTCGGGGATGTCGTTCACGGTCGAGGAGGAGGTGGCGTTTGGGCCCGCCAACCTGGGGTGGAGGCGGCCGCGGATTGCCGAGACGGTGGAGCGGGCCATGGAGCGTTTCGGGGTCGCGCACCTCGCGCGGCGCGATCCCCGCACGCTGTCGGGCGGCGAGTTGCAGCGCGTGATGTTCGCCGGCGTCCTGGCCATGGAGCCGGAGGTGCTGCTGCTGGATGAGCCCGCGCTGGAGCTGGATCCGGCCGGCGCAGCGACCATGTATGAGATGCTTCCCTCCCTCGTGGAGGGGCGCACGGTGGTATTGGCCTCGACCGACCTCAATCGCGCCGCGGCGGTGGCGCATCGCGCGTTGCTGCTGGACCGTGGGAGTCTGGTGGCCGATGGGCCGGCCGAGGAAGTGCTCGGGAGCGACGGGGCCGTGGCGACCGGTTGTAGCACAACCGTCGCCGAGATCGCGCGGGCGGTGGGTCTCACGCCGGGCTACCCACTCACCGTGGCGGACGCGGTGCAGAGGATAACTCCGTGAGCGCGCTCAGACTCGAGCAGGTGTGGTTCGGCTACGATGACACGCCGGTGCTCAAAGGTGTCTCGCTGGAGATCACAGGAGGCGAGGCCGTCGCGCTGCTGGGCCGCAATGGGGTAGGCAAGACGACCCTCACGAAGTTGGTGGTCGCGCTGCTCCAGCCGCGCAGCGGCGTGGTGCGGGCGGGTGGTCGGATCACGGAAGGGAAGGCACCCGAGGATGTGGCACGTCTCGTGGCGTACGTGTTCCAGCATCCCGATCAGCAGCTGTTTGCGCGCACCGTATGGTCAGAGGTGGCGTTCGGGCCACAGCAGCAGGGGCTGAGCCAGGACGAGATGCGCGGGATCGTGGGTGACGCCCTCGAGCGGGTGGGCCTCGAGGCGTATGCCGACGTGCATCCTTACGATCTCCCCGCGGCGCAGCGCAAGCTGGTTACCCTCGCGGCAGCCATTGCGCAGCGGCCCCGCGTGCTCGTGCTGGATGAGCCCACGCAGGGGCTCGACCGGGCCGGGGTGGATCGCGTGGCCGATATCATCGGAGGTCTCACCGAGGACGACGTGGCGGTATTGGCGGTCACGCACGACCTGGCCTTCGTGGCCGAATCCCTGGAGCGCGCGATCGTACTGGAGGATGGGCGCGTGGCCTACGACGGCGCCTCACGAGAGCTGGTGCTGGACGAAGATCGGGCGCGCGAGTTGGGGCTGGAGGTGCCGCCGGCCGCGGCGCTCAGTGCGGCGCTGGGCCTTGCGGGGAAGCCGGTGAGGGTGCGGGAGGTGGTGGCCGCGTTAAGGGGGGAAGGGGGAAGGGGAAACGGGGAACGGTAGCTCCGCCGGGAAGTGGGCTGCGCAAGGCCGGGGTCCTACCGGAGCGAACCTACGGCGGCGGCAAGTGGGTCAAGCGAGGCGGAGCTCTGCTGAAGCGAACCTCACGAGCACTGACCGGCAGGAAGCTCTAGTAGCCATGGTCGGCCTTACTTCCTCGGCAGAAAGGAGCTCTGTGGAGCCCATTGGGGAGTGCCAGTTCGCGGAAGTCGAGCTCCGCCGAGCGGTGAGCCGCGCCGTCAGTTCGCGAAGGTAGGCCCCGGCCGAGCAACGAGCTACCGCGGCGTGAAGTCGGTCTTTCCCGTCACCCGCCGCGCGAACGCCGCCAGCAGCCGTGCCGCCCGCTCCAGGTCCTGCACGTCCACCATCTCGCACGGGCTGTGCATGTAGCGGTTGGCGATCGACACCAGCCCCGTGGGAATCCCGCGCTGTGCGGTGAAGATCGAATCGGCATCGGTTCCAGTGTCGCGCGGCGCTGCCTGGATAGCGTACGGGATCTTCTCTTTCTCCGCCGTCTCGACCAACATCTCGAAGACCACCGGGTTCACCGCGGAGCCGCGCGAGAGTACCGGGCCGCCTCCCAGCTTGAAGTCGCCATGCTCCTTCTTCTCCACGTTGGGATGGTCAGTCGCGTGGGTTACGTCCACGACGATTGCCACCCTGGGGTCCAGCTCCGCCGCGCTCGTGCGGGCGCCCCCGCCGGTCCACGCGATCTCCTCCTGCGCGGTGGCCACGGCGTATATGCCCGCCTTCGGCTTGCGGGTGGCCAGCCGGCGGAGCGCCTCCAACACGACGAAGGCGCCGATCCGGTTGTCGATGCTGCGGGAGACGAGCTTGCCGTTGGGCAGCTCCATGGCCGGCGCCGCCAGTACGGCCGCGTCGCCGACGCGTACCCGCTTCAGGGCATCCGTCTTGCTCTTGGCCCCGACGTCGATCCACAGATCCTTGACCTTCGTGGCGCTGTTCTTGTCGTCGCCGTTGATCAGGTGGACCGCCTTCTTGCCGATGACCCCGTCCACGAGTCCCTTCTTCGTGGCGATCACCACGCGCTGGCCCACGAGTACCTGGCTGTCCCACCCACCGATGGTCGAGAAGTAGAGGAACCCGTCGTCGTCCACATGGACGATCATGAGGCCGATCTCGTCGATGTGACCGGCGAACATGATGCGGGGAGTAGCATCGGGATTGAGCGCGGCGATCGAATTGCCCGACACGTCACCCTGGACATCGTCGGCGAACCGCTGCGCCTCCTTGCGCCACACGCCGGCAGGAGCGGTCTCGAAGCCCGAGGGCCCCGGGGAATCGAGCAACATTTTGAGGAACTCGAGGGAAGATGCTTTCATCACCACCCACCTGCTGAGTCCGGCGGACGGCCTCCAAGCCGTCCCGAGCGGCGCGCCCGCTCGTTGGAGAGCGAAGCTACCGTCGAGCCGCTTCCCGTCTAGGCCGGAATTGGGGCACGGGGTACCCGAATCGGGACATCTAGCCTCACAGCCAGCGGAGGGCGCTCGCTCTGGCGAGGCGGGCCGTCGAGGCCGTCTGCGGTTCGACGGATTGGGATGAACCTTGTCCCCATATCCGTGGTGAAGGAAGCGGCCGGATCTGGCTAGACAAAGCACTCCCCGGGGTTGATCCCGTACTTGCCGGGATCGGTGACTTTGACAATCGACCGGCGGAAGTTCCCGGTCCCATCCGTCTGCGCCAGATCCACCAGCTCTGCGCCGCACACGATCTGTATGATCGGCCGGTGCAACTGCGTGGGATCGGGATTCGCCGCGCGCACGACCGCGAGCTCGTAGTTATCCAGAATCACGCAGGTCCCCACCGGATAGATGCCAAGGAGATTGATCAGGGCTTTGACGAGGCCCGCGTCGTAGGAGCGACCGCGCGCCTCCCACATCTCCTGGAGGATCTTGTCGGGCTGGATCGGCGTGGTCCGGTAGGTGCGCCGGTGCGTTGCAGCGTCGAACGTGTCGGCGGCCGCAACAATCATCGAGTAGAGCGACAATTCCCGCAAACGAAGCGCCTTCGGATAGCCGCTGAGGTCTACCCGCTGGTGGTGCTGGTGCGCAACGATCATCGCGCGGTATGGGATCTCGGCGAACCCCCGAAGGTCAAACAAGGTGAGCACACCCCACCAAGGATGCGTCCGAATGCTGCGCCACTCCTCTTCTTCCAATTGACCGGGCTTGTTCAGGATCTCGATGGGTATCTGACTCTTTCCCACATCGTGGAGCAGCGCCGCGACGCCGAGATCGTAGAGCTGGTGTCTGGTGAGACCGAGTCGCTTGCCGATCGAGACACTCAGGATGCAGACGTTCACCGAGTGCGTAAACGTGTACTCGTCATAATCGCGAAGGGTCGTGAGGCCGACCAGCGATATTTCATTCTTCAGCACCTGGTCGACGATGCTCTGCACGGCGCGCTTCACCTTCTTGGCGCTTGCGGCCCGCCCAAGCCGGATACTGTTGATCATATCCTTGGTGACGGCGACTGACCTGCCGTAGGTCCGCTTGGCGAGGTCCTTGGCCTTCTCCGCATCGCTCAGCAGCTCGTCATGCTCCGGCGGGGGCTCGAGCACGACGTTGCTGATGTTGGCCGCTTCCAGTTTATCCCGTAGCGCAAACAGCTTGTCCTGGGTCGCGCTGCGCGAAGCGAAGGCAAGGAGCAGCGATAGAAGGACCTGCCACTCCCGTCGCTCGACACCAGAGAACACCCGCACGGCGCCGATGCCGCACTCGCGCAGCGTGGTGAGGACGTGACTGAACGTGGCATAGTTGTCTAGGCTGAGGCGCAAACGCACCTCGTTGATGTAGATGAATTCCCCGGCGATCCGGAGCTCCAGTTCCGCGTCGAGCTCGTGCAGCGCCTTGCCAGACACCGTGAGGTCATCCAGGGCGCGCTGCACCTGGGAATTCTCGACCGGATAGAGGTTTAGGCTGCGCAGCACCGTATGGAGCGTCACCAGGAACTCACGCCCCCTCTGCCGCACGATCCCCGCTGCGGCTGCCTCAGCGTCTACCTGCGACTCCTCAGCTGTAGGCTCCGACGGCGCCGGTTCCGTAGTCACGTGATCTCCTGGAGCGCCTGGCGAACCGCGTTTCGCACGAGAGGATCGTCGTCGCCCGCAGCGGCCTCGAGCACGGCACGAGCCTCTGCGGTGCCCATCTTGCCCAGAGCCATGGCAGCACACGCACGGGTCTCGGGATCCGCCTTGCGACGGAGGAGCCCC
>JBDGYO010000122.1:0-7147 GCA_039584015.1 Gemmatimonadota bacterium
CCCCGCCATGCTGAACGGGATGATCTTCGGCCCGCGCATCGGGGTGCTCACGACCTGGGGCGGAGCCCTGATCGGGGCGATGATCTCCTTCGAGCTGGCGCGGCGCTACGGACGCCCCCTGGCCGAGCGTCTGGTCGCGCGGCGTGCCCTGACCAAGGCCGATCGAGCGGTGTGCTCGGCGGGCTGGCCGGCGCTGCTCACGCTGCGGCTCATCCCCACGGTGGCCTTCACGCTCGTCAACTGGGCGGCCGGCCTCACCACGATCGACCGATGGACGTTCTTCTGGACGACCGCCTTGGGGATCGCGCCGGGCGCCATCGTGTTCACCGTCTCGGGAAGCGGGCTCGGGGCGCTGTACCGGCGCAACCCCGGACTCGGCATCGCCATCGGTATGCTGGCCCTGGCAGTCATCGCATGGACGGTGCTGCGGTACCGCACCGCGGCGTTGCGCGCCATGCCGCTGGAACCTGAGCCGACCTCGGCCGAGGAGTAGCCGGCGACCCCCTCGCAGCACCATCGCAGTACCCTTCCTATCATCTAGGTTGTCGCCCGACCAGCTGCGGGAACCGCGCCGTCGCTGCCGCGGTTCATGACCGGTGTAACCACCGAGGACAGAATGCTCACGCTCGACCACCGCACACCACTGCACGTACCGGCCCTCCACCACTTCGAGGAGGACGGCGTCTCGTACGCCATCGACCCGCGGGCCCCCAACTGGATCGCCGTCGACTCGAGGGGGCGCGAGCTGCTGGACACGATCCACCAAGACGCCCGGGCCGTCACGTTGGGCGGGCTCGTCTCCCAGTACGCGGCGCGCCACGGCGTCGAGGCCGGCAAGGCCTGGGTGCACGTGCACGACTTCCTCGCCGCCCTGCATCGGGCCGGCATGGTCTCGGATCGTCCTTACGGCACCGAGCCCTACCCCGGCCGCGCGGCGCTCACCGCACCCGAGGGACTCAAGGAGCTGTGGATCCAGGTCAACAACGCCTGCAACCTCGAGTGCACCCATTGCCTCGTGTTCTCGGGTCCGGGCAAGGAACCGGGACTGCCCTTCGATCGGCTGCGCGACCTGGTGGATCGCGCCGCGGAGCTGGGGCTGGAGCGGCTCTACCTCACCGGCGGCGAGCCGTTCGTGCGACGCGACGTCTTCGACCTCGTGCGGCATGCGACCGACCAGCACGGGTTGGAGGTCATCGTGCTCACCAACGCGACGGTCCTTCTGGGCCGGGTGGAAGCGGGACTCGCGACGGTCGATCCCCAGATGGTGCGCTTCCAAGTCTCGGTGGACGGCGCCCGGCCCGAGACCAACGACAGGATTCGCGGTGCGGGGACGTTCACGCAGGCCCTGGACGGCGCACGCCTGCTCGCTGACCGCGGCTTCGACGTCTCCCTCTCCACCGTGGTGGCCGAGGAGAACCTGGAGGAGCTACCGCTCTTCCCACAGCTCGTGCAATCGGTGGGTGCCAGGAGCCAGCACCTGATGTGGGCGCACAAGCGCGGTCGCGCCGCGGTGAGTGGCAACGGGTTCTTCCCCGACGTCGAGCCGATCATCGCAGCGGTGATGCGTACGGTCGAGGCCTCCGAAGCGCTGGGAGTGGGCCTCGACAACCTGGAGGCCGTGAAGCGGCGCGTGAACGGCGTCCCCGGTGTCAAGTACGACCTCGGCAACGGCGGCTGGGACTCGTTGGGTGTGTACGTGGACGGCAAGGTCTATCCTACGGCCGCGCTGGTGAACGAGCCGAGCCTGTTGTGCGGTGACATGCTGCAGCAGGACCTGGATGAGATCCTGGCACGGTCACCGGTGATCAGGCAGCTGCGGGACGCGAGTCTCGCACAGATGCCGCAGATCGAGCGGGACCCCTTCCGCTTCTTCACCGGCGGCGGCGACTGGGAGCATGCCTTCTGGTCCTCCGGCGATCTGCTCGGACAGGATCCCTACTATCCGATCACCATGCGTCTGGTGCGGCACACCATGACATCTCTGGCTCGGGAGAAGCTCGCGCGTCGCAACCTGCGCTCCGGATATGACGCACCTCTCGTACTGCACGCGATGGGTGAGGGAGCCATCGCCTGCGGCACCGCAGACGGCGCCCTGGCCGAGCGCCCCGTGCTCACGCTGCACTCCAACTGCGTGCTCTCGTTCGACGTGGACAAGCCGCGGGCCAAGATGCGCGAGTTCTACGGCGAGGCGGCCGAGCAGCCCCAGGCGGAGCTGTGCTGCCCCACCAAGTACGACGACACGGCAATCGATCACATCCCGCAGGAGGTGCTGGACCGCTTCTACGGCTGCGGCTCGCCCATGGCGCGTGCCGGCATCCAGTTGGGCGAGACCGTGGTGGATTTGGGGAGCGGCGCCGGGATCGACGTGTTCATCGCAGCGAAGTTGGTGGGCCCCGAGGGGAAGGCCATCGGGGTGGACATGACCGACCGCATGCTCGAGGTGGCGCGGGACAACCAGCCCAAGGTCGCGACCTCCCTGGGCTACGACGTGGTGGACTTTCGCATGGGCTTTCTCGAGCAGATCCCCGTCGAGGATCGCTCGGCGGACCTCGTGACCTCGAACTGCGTGGTCAACCTGTCACCCGACAAGCCGCGCGTGCTCGAAGAGATGTGGCGCGTGCTGAAAGACCATGGCCGGATCGTGATCTCCGACATCGTGAGCGAGCGGGACGTGCCGCCACACCTCAAGGTGAACCCGCAGCTCTGGGGTGAATGTCTGGTGGGCGCGCTCACCCAGGAGGAGTTCCTCGCGCGGCTCGAGCGCGCGGGATTCTACGGCCTGAGCGTGCTGCAGCGCACCTACTGGAAGGACGTGGAGGGCTACCCCTTCTACTCGGTGACCGTGCAGGGCTTCAAGTTCGAGAAGCGCGACGGGTGTGTGTTCGAGGGGCACCGCGCCGTCTACCTCGGCCCCGGCAAGGCGTTCCTGGACGAGGAGGGCCACCTCTTCCCGCGCAACGAGCCCTACGAGGTGTGCACCGACACCGTGGCCAAACTGGGCCGCGTCCCCTACGAGGGAATGTTCGCGGTGCTGCAGCCGGGCGAGGAGTACGTCAGCTACGCGTGCTGCGGTCCGGAGGGGGAGTGCTGCTGACCGTCGCCGGTCGAGGCTCCCTTTGGCGCCTGCCCGTGGCGCCCAGGTAGATCGCGCACAGAGTGAGGGTCGCACCGAGCAGCTCCACCGACGTGGTGGGCCGCCGGAACAGCAGCAGGTCCCACACGAATGCGAGCGAGGGCTGCAGCAGCAAGACCAAGCCGGCGCGCGAGGCTTCCACGTTGGGCAGCGCCCGGGAGATCAGCACCCAGCCCGCCACCTGGGGAATCAGTCCGTAGGCAATCAGGACTCCCCAGGACCACGCGTCGGGGATGCGGAAGCTCTCCCCCTCGAGCTCCACCGCACCCGCCGCGAACACCGCTCCCACCAGACAGAGCAGCGCCACCGTCACCATCGCATTGGGGGCGCCCGGCTCCGTCTGCGCCCGCCGCAGGGTGAGGACGTAGCCGGCATAGAACAGCCCCGTGAGCACCCCCAGCAGGAGCCCCAGGCGGTAGCCCGGCTGCAGCGCGTTCCAGTCCAACCCGAAGATCAGGATCAGCCCCAGTACGGCGAGCGGCACGGCGGCCTTGAGCCGCACGCTGGGGTGCTCGTGCAGCACGAGCACGCCGTATGCCCCGAGGAAGAACACCTGGAAGTTGCCCAGGATGGTGGCGAGGCCGGGGCCGATCAGCAGGACGCTGCGGTGCCACACCGCCAGGTCTGCGGCGAGGACGATACCGGCCAGGGCGGCCAGTGCCAGGTGGCGCCGCCCAGCCCACAGGCGGTCGCGCCGCACCAGGACGATCAGCGCCAGCGCCAGCCCGCCGAACAGCAGCCGGTAGAACCCCGACACGGTGGGCCCCACGTGCGCCACGTTCACCAGCACCGGCGAGAAGCTGATGAGCGCCGCCCCCAGCGCGAGCTGGAGCAGCGCGGCGGAAGCGGGCGTGAGCTTCCTGCGGAACCTGTGCATCGTCGGGGGTACGATGGTCATCGAGAATCCACGATTGGGACGGAAGATACACTGGAGG
This sequence comes from Gemmatimonadota bacterium, assembly GCA_039584015.1. Taxonomy (GTDB): domain Bacteria; phylum Gemmatimonadota; class Gemmatimonadetes; order Gemmatimonadales; family GWC2-71-9; genus WVYX01. The sequence continues at coordinate 4,069 of JBDGYO010000122.1, forward strand.
AGGGGTGGCAAGATGAAACGACTTAGGTTCGGACTTATTCTCGCCGTGGCAGGGCTGGCGTGCTCCGACGTAACCGGGCCCGCCGAGCTGACAGGCATCTACGAGTACACGGCCACGGACTCCGCCGGCACGGTACTCCTCATTGGACAGCTCAACCTCGCCTTCTTCGATGACTCGACGGTCACGGGTAGCTGGATCATCGACTGGGCGCCCGACGCGGATCAGAACACCGTGGTGGGACCGCAGGTCGGCGAGGGATCGCTGAGGGGCCTGCTCGCCGCGGACGGTGTGGTCCTCGACCTCAACCCCAACGTCGCGGACGACAACGTGTTCCTGTCGGGCGCGTTCGACTTGGAGAGCCTGCCACCAGGATTGGTCGGGGAGTGGACCCACTCTACGCTGATCGGGCCGATCGCGGCCGGGCGTTTCACGGCTTCCAGCATGCCGCTGTTGCCTGACTGACGCCGCCACTGAGTTCCGCTCCACCCCACGCCGCTCCCTCCGGGGAGCGGCGTTATATTTTCCCCCCGACACGTTATCCAGTCACAAATACACGAACGAGGGGTTCCGATATGCGCGAGGATCTGGTGGGAGCCGGACGGGCGCTGCGTGGGGTCGTCGCGCTCGCGTTGCTGGCGGGCTGTGCTGCCGGGGAGATGACCATGCAGGATCGCGTCGACCAGTATGCGACGGTGCAGCTCACCGCCGACCTGAGCGGGTTGAGCGACGCCGAGCGGCAGATGCTCCCGCTACTCTTCGAGGCCGCCGATCAGATGGACGTCCTCTTCTGGCAGCAGGCCTACGGTGACAAGGACTCGCTGTTGGCGAGCGTCGACGATCCGGCCGCCCGTCAATATCTGGAGATCAACTACGGTCCGTGGGACCGCCTCGCCGGCGACGAGCCGTTCCTGCCCGGCGTGGGGGCCAAGCCGGCGGGAGCCAATCTCTATCCGGCCGACATGACGAGCGGGGATTTCGAAGCGGCTACCGATGCCCCTGCCGGGGTCGCCGAGGAGCTGCGCGGGCTGTACACGCTGGTGCGCCGCGGGCCCGACGGCTCGCTCACCGCCGTGCCATACTCGGAGGCGTTCGCCACCGAGCTTCAAGTCGCGTCGGACAAGTTGCGGGAGGCCGCCGCGCTCGCACCGCAGCGCAGCCTGCGCCGCTACCTCGAGCTCCGCGCCGAGGCGCTCCTGACCGACGACTACCAGGCCAGCGACATGGCCTGGATGGACATGAAGGACAACACGATCGAGGTGGTGGTCGGACCCATCGAGACGTACGAGGACCAGCTGTTCGGCTACAAGGCGGCATTCGAGACGTTCGTGCTGGTCAAGGACCTCGAGTGGAGCGGCCGGCTGGCGCGCTTCGCGCAGTACCTACCCGACCTGCAGCGTGGCCTCCCCGTGGCGGACATCTACAAGCGGGAGATGCCCGGCAGCGACGCCGACCTCAACGCCTACGACGTGGTCTACGTGTCGGGCGACGCCAATGCGGGCTCCAAGACGATCGCCATCAATCTGCCCAACGACGAGACCGTGCAGCTCGAAAAGGGGACGCGGCGGCTGCAGCTCAAGAACGCGATGCGCGCCAAGTTCGACCGCATCATGCTCCCCATCGCGGACGTCCTGATCGCCGAGGACCAGCGGCAGCACGTCACGTTCGACGCCTTCTTCGGCAACACGATGTTCCACGAGGTGGCGCACGGACTCGGCGTCAAGAACACCATCAACGAGCAGGGCACCGTGCGCCAAGCGCTGCGCGACCTCGCCTCATCCATGGAAGAGGGCAAGGCCGACATTCTGGGGCTGTACATGGTGACGAAGCTGCGGGAACAGGGCGCCATCACCGAGGGCGACCTGCGCGACAACTACGTCACGTTCCTGGCCGGGATCTTCCGCTCCATCCGGTTCGGGGCCTCGAGCGCCCACGGCAAGGCCAACATGGTCCGCTTCAATTTCTTCCAGGACATGGGCGCCTTCACGCGTGACGAAGCCACGGGGACCTACAGTGTGGACTTCGAGCGGATGGGACAGGCGATTACCGCCCTCTCGGAGGTGATCCTCACCCTCCAGGGTGACGGCAGTTACGACGGTGCCGCCGAGCTGATCGGGGAGAAGGGCGTGATCGGCCCGCAGCTCCAGGCCGACCTGGACCGTCTGGCCGACGCCAGTATCCCAGTGGATATCGTGTTCGAGCAGGGCATGGCCGTGCTGGAGGGAGGCAACTAGTACACTGGGAGCAGGAACACTGCCCTGTAGTCCACACCGGGCACATCGGCGGTGATCTCCAACTCCCAGTAGCGCGGCGGGCGCTCGCTCAGGCGGGTGCCCGCCGCTTCGCGTGGAAGATCGAACTCCAGCGCGAGACCGCGGCGCCCCTCCCAGCGCCCGCGCACGTCATCGATGGCCTGCGTGTCGACGTACGTCTCGTAGCACACCACCTGCTGGCTCCGGTTCTTGCCGGAGCCGCGGGTCTCGTAGGCCTCCTCGACCGCCCGCAACGTCACGGTCATGGGTTCGAGCAACTCGCTCCGCCCCGGACCCAGGAAGCGGAGGCTCGCTTGGTCGCCCAGCCGGAAGGGAAAGCCCTCGAAGCTCACGGCACTGGTGCCGTACTTGAGGTAACGCAGTAGCACGTAGAAGGCATAACCCACCGCCACCACGGCGACTACGTCGAATAGCCCCACGATTCCCATCCAGAACCAGCGTCCCGGCACATCCTCCAACACGAAGCCCACGTAATTGAACGGCACCATGAACACCACGAGGAATGCGGCGCCGAAGAATGCCTTCCTGACCCGCCGCGCACTGTCGCCCCGCGCGCCGAAGCGGTCCCACGGGTGGTCCCACATCCAGGGCTCGTCCGGATGCGCGCGCTTGCGCTCCGCCACCCGCGCCCGGAGGCGCAGTCCCTTGAATCCGTGCAGGATGAGGGAGAAGCCCACCAGCCCGAATACGACGCCGAACCAGAGCAACAGAGGGGTCGGCCCCTCGACCTGCTCCGGTGCGACGCGCCACACCAGGAGCGCCCCGACACCGACGCCGAAAAACGGCAGCCCGAACAGCACCGACGGCCA
>JBDGYO010000531.1:0-2497 GCA_039584015.1 Gemmatimonadota bacterium
TGTACGAGCGCCGTTTCCGGGCGGCCAGGTGCGATTGTCGGGATGGTGGAGCGGGTCTAGGTTTCGACCATGGCCCGTCCCAAGACCATCCTCTGGGTGGACGACGAGATCGAGGCGCTGGAGGCACACATCCTGTTCCTCCGGGAGCAGGGGTACGAGGTGGAGCCGGCGGCGCACGGCGACGACGCCATCGCCTTGCTGCGGCGCCAACCGTACGGGGTGATCCTGCTGGACGAGCAGCTTCCGGGGAAGCGGGGCCTCGAGCTGGTCGGCGAGATCCGCTCCATCGATCCCGCAGTGCCCGTGGTCATGGTGACCAAGAGCGAGGAAGCCGGCACCATGCACGAGGCCATCGGGATCCGGCTGGAGGACTACCTGGTCAAGCCGGTGAATCCCCGTCAGGTGCTCACGGTCGTGACGCGCCTGCTCGAGGGGGCCCGCATCCGGCAGCAGCGCCTGGCGCGGGACTTCGTGACGCGGTTCCGCGAGCTGGAGCAGCGCCGCGGCGACAAGATGGGTTGGCGGGAGTGGGTCGAGCTGGCCGCCGAGATGTTCCAGTGGGATGCGAGGCTGGGCCAGAGTGACGAGAGCGGCCTGAAGGACGCGCTGCATCACTTCGAGGTCTCCCTGCACGACGATTTCGCGCGCTTCGTGACGGAGCACTACCCCCAGTGGCTGGCGAATCCGAGCGGTGACCGGCCGCCGCTGTCGGTGGACGTCTGCAGCGAGTTCGTGGTCCCGCAGTACGAGACCAGCGGCCGGGTGTTGTTCGTGGTGGTCGATTGCATGCGGCTCGACCAGTGGGAGTTGCTCTTGCTCAAGCAGCAGATCACGGAGCTGTTCGACGTCGAGGAGTCGTACTACTTCAGCATTCTGCCGACGGCGACGCCGTTCTCCCGCAACGCCATCTTCAGCGGACTCTTCCCCGTGGAGATCAAGTCGCGGCACCCCGAATGGTGGCACGAGCGGGACGACGAGAGCCTCAACGCGCACGAGGCGGAGTTGCTGGACGAACAGCTCAAGGAGCTGGTGGGCGACCCGGTGCCCCTGCGCTACGAGAAGGTGTCGACGGCCTCGGAGGGCGAGGCGCTGGTGCGACGGGTGCCGGGCTACCTCTCCCAGGACGGCGTCACGGCGCTGGTGTTCAACTTCGTGGACCAGCTCACGCACGGGCGGGCCGAGAACGCGATCTTGATGGAGGTGGCGCGCGACTCCCAGGCGCTGCGGGCCGTGACCGCGACGTGGTTCGAGGATTCTGCCCTGTACAAGGCGCTGAGGGAGGCGGAGCGGCGCGGCGTGCCGGTGCTACTCACTACCGATCACGGCTCGATCCACTGCCACACGCCGGCCACGGTGTTCGCCAAGCGCGACGCCACGGCCAACCTGCGGTACAAGATGGGCGAGGATCTCCGCGCCGAGAAGCGTCAGGCTGCGATCATGGTCGACGATTTTCCGGCCTGGGGACTCCCCAAGACGAAGCTCGGCGTGCGCCTCCTCATGGCTACCAGCGACCACTTCTTCGTGTATCCCACCAAGCTGCGGGAGTACCAGGCGCGCTACCGCGGCTCGTTCCTGCACGGGGGCGTCACTCCGGAAGAGATGATCCTGCCGATCGCCCTGCTCACCCCGCGGGGATCGAAATAGATGGTCCGTTACGGACGCCTCTTCAGTTACCTCCGTCCCTACCGCACCTGGTTCCTCCTGAGCTTCGTCGCCGCGGTGGTGGCGTCGGCGCTCGACGGATTCACCCTGGCGCTGCTGATCCCGCTGCTGCGGCTGCTGTTCGGCGCCGCGTCGGGGATCGCCGAGGCGCCCACGGTACTCGAGCAGATGCTGACGCTCGTGGTGGGTCCGCTGTTGGAGACCGGCGAGCGCGCCACGGCGCTGCGCAACGTGATCGTGCTCATCCTGGGAACGGTGGTCGTAAAGAATGTCGCGGTGTTTGCGGCGGGCTACCTCGGCGAGTACGTGCAGGAGGGGGTGGCGCGGGACCTGCGCACGCGGCTCTACACGCACATCCAGCGGCTCGGCCTCGGTTTCTTCCACGGGATGAAGGGCGGCCAGCTGCTGAGCCGCGTGGTGGCCGACACCGATCAGGCCAAGAGCCTCGTCAGCGCGGCGCTCGTCTCGGCACTGCAGAACCTGATCCTGGTCGGCGTGTACGTGGCATTCCTGTTCGCGCTCTCGTGGCGTCTCGCGCTCGTCACCCTGCTGCTCGCGCCGGCCATCGTGCTGGTGATGCGCCCCATCCTGAGCCGCATTCGCTCGCGAGTGCGCCGTGCCCTGGATGACCGTGGCGAGCTCACCGCGATCGTGAGCGAGACCGTCGAGGGTGCCCGCCTGGTGAAGGCGCACGGCGCTGAGACGTACGAGCGCCGGCGGTTCACGGAGGTCGTGAACCGCTACTTCCGGGGCATCCTGGGAGCGCGGGGGCTTGCGGTGCTCGCGAGCCCGGTGAGCGAGACGGTCGGCGCGGTCGTGTTCGTGCTGCTCCTGC
>JBDGYO010000123.1:0-7979 GCA_039584015.1 Gemmatimonadota bacterium
GCCGTGAATGTCGGTCGCTACGAATTGGACACGTCGCAGCGGGACTGGCTCGTCACGAGCCTCGGCTTCGGGCGGGCGGAGGACGACTCCGTGGCGACAGCGGTCCGCCCGGTCGTCCTGCTGGGAGGCGAAGTGGCCAAACGGTTCCGTGTGGCGTCCGGTTGGCTCCATCTGTTCCTTGCCGCCGATCTCCCCGTGTACGCCCAGACCGAACACAGCCACGACGGACCCGACCCGTCACCCACAGATGGAGGTGCACTGGCCGGCCAATTCCGGGTCGGTCTCTTCTGGGCGTGGTAGGAGACCTCGGGCCCGTTGCGTAGTGTAGGGCGACGCTCACCCGGAGCCCGAACGTTGCATCGCGGCCACCGCGGTCACCTGGGACTCATTACCGTCACGCTGCTCGTAGCGGTCGTGACGTGTTCCGCGCGCGCCGTCGAAGCCCAGCAGACGCCGCGGGACAGCCTCACGAAGGTCACCTCCCTGGTGGGCAATCCGACGACGCTCCTGGCGCAGCTCGGGTTGAGTGCCTACCACGCGCCCGACGTGTACGGAGCGGAGGGGTCGTTCAGTCGGCTGTAACTGACTGGCTTCCGCAGACGCCGTTTTGAAGCTTCGAAATCGCTGTCTGAAGCTTCGAAACGGCGCCGGTGAGAGTGCCGCGGAGGGCCGGGAGAAGGCCGACGCCGAGAGGACGGCGCCGGTCGTCTCCAGGAACCTGCGGCGATTCATGTCGCTCGCTCGCCCTACTCCCGCATCCAGAGCAACACGATCCCGCAGCGGGCGAAGAACTCGGGGGGCACGTCCATTCCCCGGTACACCTCGACCGCATAGACCCACGATGGCGGCACCTCCTCGAGCCCCAGGCCGGGCGTCCGCTGGCCGTCGATGAACACCTCCAGCTCGCAGCTCTCGCGCCTGTCCACCAGCACCTGCTGGCCGAACTGCCCCTGCCGCACCTCCACACCGGGGATGTTACGGAACAGGCGCGCGAGCCCGGGCTGCTGGGCGACTTCATCGGGCCCGAACTGCCAGCCGCGGCGATCGCGCGAACGGCGATAGAAGCCGCTCGTCTCGAGCACCGGAACGAGCGCGGTCACCACCACCGGCGGTAGCTCGATGGCCCGTGCAGCCATCTCCACTCCGACGTTGAGCGTCACCCCTGGGAAGGCGGCGAGGGTGTCCACGCGGGGCTCGTAGCCGATGCGGCGGAAGGTGAGCCGCAGCGCCCCGGCAGAGATGCCCGAGATATCGAAGCGGCCGCTGGCGTCCGTACGGTCCGACTGCTCCGTCGGCTCGACGACGATCTCGACGTCCTCCACCGGCTCTCTGGAGTCGTGATCGATCACGACGCCCACGAGCCGTCCCGGGCCGAGCGTCTTTTCGGGCCGCTGCTGGGCCAACGTCACGCCGATCTCGCCGGAGCGGTCGATGTACACCGACTCATCGACCATGTAGTACCCACGCCGCAGCACCAGGAAGCGGTACTGGCCCTGCTGCACTCCCTCCAGCACATACTCGCCGTTCTGGTCTGTGAGATCCCAGATCTCGAGCTCCGGAATGCCCACCACGGCGTACTGCAGCGGCTCGTTGGTGCCCGTGTCGAGCACCTTGCCCGTCACGGTGAAGACCTCCTGGGCACCCGCCGTCTGCGATACCGCCCCGAGCAACAGGGCCAGACCCGTGCCCCAGACCACTCCTCTCATCTCACGCCTCCTGGCTACCCCTCGCGTATCCGCTTTGTCAGTGCCGGCTCCAAGCCGAGCAGCCGCGCGTACAACGTGAGCTGCCCGCGGTGATACATCTCCTGCGCGATCCCGTGATGTAGCCACTGCATCTTGGTGCCGCGGCTGCCGTCGAAATTGTCGATGAACTCCCGCATCTCGAGCTCCCCACACGCGCGGAACGCGTTCTCGGCCTCCACCATCTGGGAACCGAGCAGGTCCAGCAACTCCTGCTTGGACACGGCCTCGTAGGCGGGCTTGGCATACATCGCCAGCAACTCGGGCCAGGGAGCGCGGCGGAAGTCCGTGTCGGTCCGCGTGAGCTCCCCCGTCATCATCATCGACACCTCGAGGATGTGCTGCACCAGTTCCCGCACGGACTTTACCTCGGGCGTGGGCCGGAAGTCGAACTGGTCGGCCGGGATATTGCGCACTTCATCGATGATGCCCTCGCGGTCGCCCCGCCAGGCCCTGAGGGACTCTTCCAGGAACGAGCTCGCTGCCGCCATGTCACTCTCCTCCGGCCGCCGCCTCCGCGATGAGCCACGCTCGGGCTTCCTCCTCGTTCTCGAACACGGGGAGGTCCCGGCGGGCCTGGTGGGTCAGCAGGTCGTACAGATCCTGCTGCCGCTCGCCCGACAGCCCCACTACGGCGCCGGCCCGCACGCGCTTCTTGTTGTGACGCATGAGCTCCCACAGCGCCTTCGCGATCTCCTCGTCAAACTCCATGTCGGTGACGTCGGTCAGGGTGAGCAGCGACGCCTCCGGCTGCTCGGCGACGAACGCTCGGGATTCGGCAATCGCGGCGAGCGCCTCAGCCTTGTCGGTGAGCCCGGCGAAGTCGACGAAGAGAAGCTGCTTTCCCTCGTGTTCCACGAACCTGGTGCGCTCCATGGAGAGTCCTCCACTGTGTGTCTCGCGACGCGCATCGACGCGCGCCGCAGCGCCCCGCCCCACACCCCGCTGAATATGCGCGCCCGGTCGGCGGTCGCGACAGGGTGCTCTGCGACCCCGACGCCCGTCCCGAAAACACAGAACGAGGCGCCCCGGCCATAGGCCGGAACGCCCCGCTGCACAATCGATTGTGTGTTGCCTGTAACTACACTACGCGCCGTGTGCTACGATCAACCTCCGGCCAGGCCCTTCCCCTCGGGGAGGCTCGGAACCGAGAACTTCCAGCCCACGCCCGCGCCGATCCGCAACGGCGACGTGCTCTCTGTTGCGGCATCACCGAACTTCGTTGACGACCAGTCGGCGTTGATGAAGCCACTGATCCCCATCTGCGAGTAGACGTTGAGGCCAATGCCGCCGCCGAAGCCGAGGTCGGACTCGGAACTGCCACCCCCGACCTTGGTGCTCCAGTAGATCATGTGCGGCGCCACCCAGATCTCCACCGTGGTTCCACCCTGCAGCTCAGCGCCGTAGGCGAGCGGGATACTGATGGGGAAGTTGAGTACCTTCACCTCTGTTGCACCCGATCCGAACTTGGCGGAGCCAACCCCCACCATGAGATCGACGTACACGGGCGACGACGCTCCCTTGTAGATCCCTACCCCGACGTTGCCGCCGAAACTGAGTTCCTTGTCAGCCCCGGTCACCTTGGGATCCACGTAGTTCACGCCGGCCCAAGCCTTGAACGCGGAGGCGCCAAAGACGACTTGGCCGCCGAACGCCAGCGGCGCACTGTCGCCGAACTTCGCATCGTCGTTCAGGCCAGTCCCGAAGTTGGCGAAGACCCCGACGCCGCTCCCGAAGGCCGGCGAGAACCAGACCGGGAACGTGTTAAGCTGTGCTTGCGCAGCCCCGGCGCTTAGGCTGAGCAGCAGACAGACCGCGAACACCCGCTTCATTGTTAAGTCCTCCTGTACAGGAATGGCGCAAATATAAGCCTGGACAAGCTTTTGCCCAACAGTTGGGCGAGATTCTGGACTCTGGGCCGAATTGGCCCGTGGCGCCGCTGCAGCACCGTAACGCTATTGGTTACAACGTCTTAGGGCGGCCCAGCAGCCCGGACACCATCACAGCCGCACTTCCCCCCAAGAGCGCCGCGAACGCCACCGTGAGCACCGCGAAGAGCCACCCGGGGAGCGCCATTACCCCCCCGACCCGCTGCGCCACGACCCACACGGGCCCCTGTATGGCAGTCACCCCAAGCAACAGCACCCACCCGAGGCAGGCCGCTGCCCCCGCCGTGGAGGCGGGTCGCGTTCCAGGCGAGGCGACACCGCCCCACACGGCCCCGAGGAGCGGCACAGCCCACCAACCGAACGTTGCCGTCGCGAGCGCGACCGCGAGCGCCAGCAGCACCACGCGCAGGAAGGCCCGCATGGCTCAGCCCTCCGGTCTGAGCACGAGTGTCGCCACGACGCGCTCCACCGGGAGTGCCGCCGGCGTTGCCGGCACGAGTGCGCTGTCGAGTTGGCCGTGCTGCCACTCGGCAATCCGATCGTCGTACCGCGGGCTCACCGGGTTGCCCGATTGGCCGCCGGGGTAGATCACGCGAGCGGTGACTTCGGGTCCCAGCTCCACCACCTGACGCCAGCTCGCTCCCCAGATACCGCTGCCGGACGACGGGCTGAGCGTCGAGGGACCACCCTGGACCGACAGACCGAGCGCGGAGAGACTGCGCAGGCGCAGCAGATGGTAGATATTGGCGTGCCGCACCCCCTCCCAGCGCCAGCCGTCGCCCGACGCGTCGCCATATCGTTCGGTGGCCCGCTCCAGGGCGGCAGCAAGGCTCTCCCCGAGGATGAGATCCCGGTCCTCGACCACGTCGGCCGTCGCCCGCACGTCCCACCATGCACTGTGCTCGTCGTATAGCAGCCGGTGGAGCACGCTCTCCATCGGCGTGGCGACCCGACGCGCCGACGACCCTTCGCCCTCCCGCCGCGGGACCAGCTCATCCCACGTGCGATCTTCCAGCTCGTCCATGGCCAGCTCGAACAGGACGGCGCGCGTATTCTCCCGCGTGTAGCGACGGTCCCACTCGGCCAGCAGCGCCGCTGCCGCGACGAGCCCCGCGGGATCCCGCCCGGCCTGCGTGAGCCGACGCGATGCCGCCAGGAACCACGGCACGAAGCGATCGGCGCGGGTGCTCCCCGGATCCGTTTGGAAGCGCTGCATGTCCAGCGGCGTGACGCTGTCCAGGTCGCGCAGCAGCCGGTTGATGTGCATCGCGCGCCACGGCGGGAACCAGTCCACCCCGAGATAGGTGGCGTCCTCGGCCGGGTCGATGGGCTGCTGGTTGGCCGACGCCACGTAGCCCTGCTGCGGGTTGAGCGCGAAGGGCTGGCGCTCGGAAGGCCACCAGCCCACCCAGTCGCTGGCGCTCGTGGTGCCGTCGAACACGCGGTTGCCCCGTCCGTCACCGGGCCGGATCGGAAAGCGACCCAGCGCGCGGATCGCGATGTTCCCCGCCCGATCGGCCACGACGGCAGTCTGCGACGGCGCCCGGTACGCTTCCATCGTGCGCAGCCACTCGTCCACCGACGTGGCCTTCGTGGCACGGTACACGGCTTCGATCGTCCCGCGATCCTCCAACACGGTCCAGCGCAGCGACAGCGCCCGCCCGTCGCGCCATACGATCGGTCCACGGTGCGTGTAATACAGGGTGTCGGCCGCGACCACCTCGCCATCCCGTCCGCGGTACTCCTCCACACGTACCTCGAGGGGGTACCATTCGCCGTCCATCCGATAGCGCGTGGGCCGCTCCAGGACGTCCAGCTCCTCGGCGTAATAATCCGTCACGTCGGCCGTGTTGGCCGTAAAGCTCCACGCCACGTCGCGATTGAAGCCGATGATGATCGAGGGACTGCCGGTGAACGTCACGCCGTAGACGTCCAGAGCATCGGGAACCACGGTGTGCGCCTCGTACCAGATGGATGGCAGCGTGAGTGCCAGGTGCGGGTCTCCCTCCAGCAGCGCGTACCCGGTCGCGCTCTTGGCGGGCGCCACCGCCCAGTTGTTGCTGGCCTGCGCGCGCTCCGCATCGTAGGGGCCGCGCACGACCAGCGGCGCTGCCACGGATGGCGGCTCACCGGGCGGCGGGAGCGGCGTGCTGTCGACCCGGGGGTACTCCCCCGCCCCGGGCTGCACCGGCTCCTGGATCGGGCTCTCGACTGGGAACAAGGCGTCGGCCGCTTCCTCACCCACCAGCACGGCGACCCGTTCCCGCCGGAACTCGTCGCTCGAGTAGGCGAGCATGTGCCCCATGCGGCGCATCAGGTACAGGCTATTGACCGGCTCCCACCGGGCTGGGCGCACCGCCAGCAGATGGTATTCCAACGGGAGGTCGCGCCGTCCCAGCCCGCCGATCCACGCGTTCACACCGTCGGCATACGCGGCCAGCGTGCGGTACGTCTCGGAGGTCGGGTCCAGCTCCGCGAACTCGCGGTCCGCACTCTGCGGCAAGCCGAGCCGACGCATCTCCCGGTCGAGCGGGAGCGCCTGCGCCCCGAACAACTCGGTGAGCGTCCCGGCCGGCGCCCGCGCCTGGAGCTCGAGCTGGAACAGGCGGTCGCGCGCTACCACGTAACCCAGGGCCCGCGCGGCATCTTCCGAGGTGGAGGCGAAGATGTGCGGCACGTCGCGGTCGTCGTACAGCACCAGCACGCTGTCGCCCAGCCCGGGTATGCCGGCCTCGGCGTGCATCGGCAGGTGCGCCGTGGTGGCGACCGACCACACTCCGCTCCACGGATCGAGGAACCGTCCCATGGCGGGCAGCCGCCCAACCGGGCGAGAGCCCACGAACAGGAGCGTCGCGAGCACGACACCGGCAGCGAGGGTGCGGAGATGTGTCATGGAGAGTGATATTCTATAACATGTTCCTTGCCAGCCGCGCCAGACGCGGATCCGATCGCTACCTGCGCTGGAAGATGGCCGCGCTGGTCGTCGGCGCAGTGCTCGTGCTCGCCGGAGCGCGGCTGGGACGGCCGCTGCTCGTGTGGATCGGCATTGCCGCGTTGGCCGCGGGGTTCACACTGCGATTCCTGCCCCAGCGGCTTTCGGATGAGGGGGATGCCGACCCGAGCGATGCGGTCAACGACGAGCCAACGTAGGTGTAGCGTTTGCGGCGGATGAAGAAACGGCGCTAGAAGCCGACCTCGATCCCCAGCTTCGCCAGCGACGTCTGGATCGGCACATCCTGGCCTTCCACCTCGCGATCGATGCGCTGGAACTCGTAGTCGGCACGCACACGAAACCGCCCGCTGGCGGTGCCAACGGCGATGCCGAGACCGACTTCCGCCGAGAGACCCACGTCGCCGCCCCCCTCGAACTTGGGCGCGAGATACGCGCCGCGGATCCAGATGAGCCCCAGGCTCGTGAGCGGCATCTCCGAGAGGATGCCGAAGCGCCACAGTCCATAGTCCTGCGCAGCGAAGTCCGGGTCGGTGGCACGGCGGCCGAAGCCGATCTCGATCGCGATGACGGGCACGATGAAGAAGCTGGCCCGCACGTCGCCCTGCAGCATGTCGAAGTCACTCACGTTCGCCGAATCCGCCTTGAGTTTGGCGGTGAAGCCGTAGGCATCGAGCCCGAACCGGCCGATGCGCAGCACCACGGACCCCGCCCCTCCACCGCCTTCCCAGCTGCGACCCGCACTCGTCTCGCCGTACGACATCCCCAGCCCCGAAAGACCGAGCCGGATCTTCTGCGCCTCGGCCCGACCGGCACAGAGCAGCCCCAGAGCGAGCGCGACCGTCAGCGCGCGCCTCATGGTGCCCCCTCGAGCGGCACCACGGTGAGCATCACCTGGCGCCGCCGCTCGGTGTTCTGCTGCGCGATGTCCGCGTTACGTCGCGCCAGCTCCTCACGCAGCAGCTGGTTGTACAGGATGTTGGCCTCGACGGGCACGGGATCGGGCTTCTTGAGGCTCAACGCCACTCCGGCGATCAACGTGAGCAGGCTGACGCCGGCCAGGCGGCTGCCACGACCGTCCAGGCGTCTCGTACTCCGGCTGCTCCGTGTACCCGGGAAGGCTCGTGAGATGCGCAAGCGTATCCACGGCGGAGTGTGTCAGGCTCAGGTCCAGCGGCGCACCGAACTGGTTGCTCCCCTCGAAGACGGTGACGACGACCTGATAGGTGCCGGAGGCGACCGGATCGCCGCTCACCGTGACAGGATCCCACAACACCCGCGTCCCACCCGCGACGACCAGCGCCGAATCGATCACCAGATCGAGCCCGCCACCGATGACCCGTGTCACCGCCCGGGACGCCCGCGTAACCCCGAACCGGATCCGCACGAAGCCCTGCC
>JBDGYO010000124.1:0-15597 GCA_039584015.1 Gemmatimonadota bacterium
GGACCCCGAGTACGGCTGGGTGAACGCCACGACGCACCTCGGCCAGGGGCTATTCGCCGTATATGGGGCCGATCCCCAGGCTCACCCGGAGCACGCGTGGCAGGTGGTGCGGCAGGTGCCCATAGATGGCACGGGAAGCCTATTCATCAAGACCCACCCCAACTCCCCCTGGGTCTGGATGGACATGGCGCTGAACAACGATCCGGACGGCGCCCGCACGATCTGCGTGTACTCGAAGCAGGAGGGCTCGATGCACCGCTGCTGGAAGGCGGCGGACCGCGGACGCGTCGTCCACTTCGAGTACAACCGCGACGGTACCGACGTCTGGGTATCGGTGTGGGATGCGGAGGGTGAGATCATCATCTACGACGACGCCACCCTACGCGAGAAGGAGCGCATCACCGGTGACTGGCTCGTGACGCCGACCGGCAAGTTCAACGTGTACAACACGGCGCAGGACATCTACTAGCACACAGAGGGGGGACCCATGCGGGTCCCCCCTCTACCGCTCCAGCCCACCCGCTATGGTCGGGCGGTGGCGGCGAACCTCACGATCGTGGGTTCGACCAGCCGCGAGAAATCCTCGTACGACATCCTGATCAACTCGGTGTGCGAGCACGCGTTGAAGGCAATCTCGTCATCCTCGGACAGCGTCTCTGCCACGTAGACCGGCATGTCATACAGGTTCCCGAACGGCGGCATCGCGCCCACCTCGCAGTCGGGGAACCTGTCCCGGAAGTCGTTCTCCGATGCCAGCGCGATCTTGGAGGCCCCGATGGCCTCCTTGAGCAGGCCGAAGTCGACCTGGAAGGAACCCGGCAACACGGCCATGGCCAGCCGGCCGTCTACTCTCACGATGACCGTCTTGGCCAGTTCCTTGCCGGGAACGTGTGCCGACGCAGCCGTCTTCTGCGAGGTGTACGCCGGCGAATGGGTGATGGTCACGTAGCGAATCTGGTTCTCGTCCAGATACTCCTTGATCTTCGTCACCGCCATGGCGACCCCCTTGGCGTGTTCCCATCTAATCCTGCGCCGCCGGGACGGTTCCTGGCAAGCGGCCGGTGGCCTTCATCCCGGTTTCACGGTGATTTCAGGGAAAGGGGAGCACGATGGTACCCAAACGTTGTGTCCGGGGTGGTGCGGCGGCGTATTGGGCATCTTGCCGCCCGGCAAGGTCTCGCCGGAGGGGGCGAGCGATGACATCGCTGCTCTCGGCCCAACTGCGCCGCCGCTTTCACATGCCCGCAAAGCAGGCAGCCCGGAGGCAAAGCGCATCACCTCCGGGCTGCGTCGTCCCGCCACCGGACCCGCACGGCACCATCACAGCATACTGCACTCCCCACGAGTCATCGGCCCAGGCTCCTCCGTCACACGCAGCCGGTAGCTGCCGACGGACCCGGAGAGCACCGTATTGACGGCCACCCGGAACGTGCCGCTCTCGCTCGCCGTGAACGTGAGCCGCGCATCGCATGCACCGGCAGAGTCGTCGTCGAAAGCCGCCCCCTCTATGCCCGGACCCACGAGGTACAGGAAGGCGTCGAAGTCGCTGGACAGCAGGTCCACGGTGGCTCGCTCCCCGGCCTGGAGCGGGAGCTCCCACACCTGGAGGTAGGTCTCGTCCCCACTCACGGGGTCCGACACCGTGATCTCGCCGGTCACCTCAGCGCCGACCCGGAGCTGTCCGGTCGCCGGCAGCGTCACGACGATGCCAGCCACCTCGGAGAGTTCGGCCGCGAACTCGTCCAGCAGTTCGTCGATGTCGCCCAGCGTCTCGCACTCGCCGGCCGTCATGGGACCGGGCTGGTCGGTCGCCCGCAGCCGGAACTGACCGGTGCTCTCCCCCAGGATGGTGTTCACGAGCACGCGGTACGCCCCGGGGTCGGTCGCCCGCAGCCGGAACTGACCGGTGCTCTCCCCCAGGATGGTGTTCACGAGCACGCGGTACGCCCCGGTCTCCGGGGCCGCAAACGTGATGCGCGCGTCGCACGCACCGGCGCCATCGTCGTTGGACCGCAGCGGCAGCCCGGGTCCCAGGATCATCAGGTACGCGTCGAAGTCGTCCGAGAGGAGATCGACCGTCGCCTCCTGGCCTCCCTGCATTGGGAGGTCCCACGCCTGGATGTAGGTATCGTCCCAGCTCACTGAGTCCGCGAAGGTGAGCTCCCCGCGTACTTCATCCCCCACGGCCACGGTACGGCCCGCGGCGGGGAGAGCCATGAGCCAGGCGAGCTGCTCCTCGTCGAGGTCCATGACATCATCCAGCGTCTCGCACTCGCCGGCCGTCCGCCCGCAGCCGGAACTGGCCAGTGCTCTCCCCCAGGATTGTTTTCACGAGCACGCGGTACGCCCCGGTCTCCGGGGCCGTAAACGTGATGCGCGCATCACACGCACCGGCGCCGCGATCGTTGGACCGCAGCGGCAGCCCGGGTCCGAGGATCATCAGGTAGGCGTCGAAGTCGTCCGAGAGGAGATCGACCGTCGCCTCCTCGCCTCCCTGCATCGGGAGGTCCCAGGCCTGGATGTAGGTGTCGTCCCAGCTCACCGAGTCCGAGAAGGTGAGCTCCCCGCGTACCTCATCCCCCACGGCCACGGTACGGCCTGCGGTGGGGAGGGCCATCAGCCAGGCGAGCTGCTCGTCGTCGAGGTCCGGGTTCTTGATCATATTGCACTCCGCCGCCGGCACCGGACCCGGCCGGTCCATCGCCCGCAGGCGGAACCGGCCCGTGGCCTCGCTCCAGAGGGAGTTCACCACCACGCGGTACTTCCCGCTCTGGGGCGCCGTGAAGGTGACGCGCGCGTCACACGCGCCGGCGCCGTCATCATCACTCAGCGGCTCGTCGAGGCCCGGTCCGATGACGTAGAGGAACGCGTCGAACTCGTCGGACAGCAGGTCCACCGTCGCTTCCTGACCAACCTGCATCCGGAGCGCCCAAGCTTGGGCGTAGCTGCCGTCCGGGCTCTCCTCATCGAACCGGGAGAGCTCTCCCGGAACCTCCTGGCCGAGGGACAGCTCCCAGTCACCCGTGGGAAGGGCCATCAGCCACTCGGCCAACTCGACAGCCTGGATGTTGCAGTCACCGGCGGTCACCGGTCCCGGCTCGTCGGTGACACGGATGCGGAAGCGGCCCGTGGCTCCGGAGCTCAGCGTGTTCACCACCACACGGTAGACCGCGGACTCCGGTGCCGTGAACGTGATGCGGGAGTCACATGCACCAGCGCCATCGTCGTCCGAGAGAATCTCGGCCAGGCCAGGTCCCGTGACCATCAGAAAGGCGTCGAATTCGTCCGACAGCAGGTCCACCGTCACCGCCTGTCGGGCGGCGACCTCCAGGCCCCACGCCTGGACGTACGAGTCATCGGTCCACAGCAGGCCGCTCGTCAGGTACCCCGGCGTCTCCGACCCCACGGTCAGGTGCCCCGCGAGCGGTATCTGCATCAGATCCATGACCGCTTCCTGGCCCCGGGCCGGGAGCGACACACCGGCGACGAGACACACCAGCAGCAGCGCGCCGCCCACGCGGCGTGGTCGATGCGGAATCACGATCCCCTCCCAGTCACACGGACATGGTAGTTACGCCCGCCAAGGTGGGGAGCGGTGACCTTCCGGGCAAGACTCAGTGTGGGCCGTACTGCAGCGTGAGCTGCCGCAGACCCGCCGGCTCGCCGATGATCGTGAGGCGGTCGCCCTCCCGCAACACGGTCCGCCCCCGCGGCACGATGGTCTCACCGTAGCGGCGGATCAGCGCGATGAGGCAGCCTGGTGGCAATTCGAGCTCGCGCAGGGCCTTCCCGATCAGTGGCTCGGCCTTGGCCCCGGAGCGCAACTTGAGCGACAGGAAGCGGTCGTCACGTAGCAGGGTTTCCTTGAGCTCCAGCTCGTCGTGGCCGGCCAACCACTCCGCGATGAACTCCTCGTCCTCCACCCGTCCGGCCAGCTGCGCCAGAATGCGGAGGTGGCGTCCCGGATCCGCCTCGCCGCTCACCAGGAAGAAGATCGCCTGGATCGGTGCCTCCGCGGCCTTGCGGACCATCTCCTCGTCGTCCACGTCCACCTTCACACCGCCGCGGCAGCGGACCAGCACCATCTCGGACGCGTCGAGGCCCGCAAGCCGCGTGTGCAGCAGCGCGGCGCCGTGGGCGACGGGAGTCCCGCCCATGCGCACGCCCCGGCCGAAGCCATCGAGTACTTGGTCGGTGGTGGCCGGGAGTCGTTCGTGGAACAGCACCGACGCGCGCCCGATGATCTCCTCGAGGCTGGTCGAGGCCGCCAGGTCGAGCACCGGCGCCCGCGCCACCACCTGATCGAACGGGTCTTCGGCACGCGCTCCCTTCTCCTTCATCAGGTCGCGCAGCTCCCGGTCCAGTCCCGCGAAGCGCCGCCGTCCCAGCCGCTCGAACACATGGTAGATCGCGCCGTCTCGTGCGATGCGCGGCTTGGCGTAGTAGGTGTACCAGGCGAACGACACCGTGGTGACCGCGGCGGTGAACAGCACGGGAAGCCATCCCATCTCGGCCACCAAGACCGCCGGCACGAAGATCCCCACCAGCTGCACCCAGGGATAGCCGGGAGAGCGGAACCCCGGGTCATACGCCTCGATATGGCTCTCCCGCATCACGATCACTGCCACATTGATGAGCGCGAACAGCACGAGCTGCAGCGCACTGGCGAGCTTGGCCACCTCCTCCACGTTGAGTACCAGGAGGAACACGACCACCAGCGAGCAGGTGAGCAGGATCGCCGCCGTGGGCGTGCCGAGCCGCCCGGTCGCCGCGAGGCGGTCAGGGAAGATGCGATCCCGTGCCATGGCCAACGGATAGCGGGACGCCGCCATGATCCCGGCGTTGGACATGGAGGCAAAGGCCACGATGGCAGCTGCCACGATGAAGTACACGGCGACCCGTCGGGGCAGCCAGCTCCAGACCGCAAAGGCCCCGGCCGTATCGGCCACGGGAGTGAGCGAGGTGCTCAAGCGATCCACACCCAGCACCACCACCATGATGAACACTCCCACCACGTAGACCATCGTGACCGTGGCCAGCGTGAGTCCCATCCCGAGCGGGATGTTCCGTTCGGGATTCTTCACTTCCTCGGCGAGGCTCGCGACCTGGGTCAGCCCCACGTATGAGACGAACACGAGACCGACCGTACCGAGCAGGCCGTCCACCCCGAAGGGGAGGAGGGGCGTGAGGCGCTGGGACACGCCTTCCGGGCGCACGACGACGTCGCTCAGGCCGTGCAGGATGAACAGCGCGAGGATGGTGAGTAGAGTGACGACCAACATGCGCAGCAGCCCGCTGGACTCCTTGGCGCCGATCACGTTGAGGATCGCGAACAGGGCGGTGAAGGCGATCGCGGTGGTCGTGAGCGGCACGTCGATCACCAGCGCCAGGTAGGCTCCCATGCCGATCAGCGCAAAGGCGCTCTTCAACACCAGCAGGAGCCAGGTGCCGATCCCGCCCATGGTGCCGACCATGGGCCCCAGCGTGCGATCGAGGAAGTAGTAGGCGCCGCCCGCGCGCGGCATCGCCGTCGCCAGCTCTGCCTGGCTCAACATCGCCGGAATGATCAGCACGCCGGCGAGGAAGTACGCCAGGACCACTCCCGGGCCCGCGTGAGCCGCCGCGATGCCCGGGAGCAGGAAGAACCCGGAGCTGATCATCGCGGCCGTCGCGATCACGTAGACGTCGAAGAGGGAGAGCTCCTTCTTCAGACGTGTGAAGTTGAGCAGGGACATGAGCGGGCGCTAAGATAGGCCTCGGCGCGAGCCGTGCCTACTTGCGCACCCAGGCCATCCCATCGGGCTCGTCGCCAGCCACGATCTCCCCGTCCAACTTCCACTCGATCAGATCGATCACCGAGATCTTGTCGTCGCCGGTATTGGCGACGTACGCCGTGCGGTTATCGGGCGTGATGAGAATCCCGACGGGCATGGCGCCCACCTCGAGTCGCCGCACCACGGCCCACTGTTCGAGGTCCACGGCCACCACTTCGCGGCCCCGGGCGTTGGACACCAACGCCTCGCCACCCCCGGGCCGCACCTTCACGCGAATCGGGAAATCGCCCACCTCGAGCGTGCGGCGCACCTCGTTGCTCGCCACATCGATCTCGGATAGGGTGCCGGCCGCGCGGTTGGTGACGTAGACCGTGCGCCCATTCGGCGACACGTCGATCCCCTCGGCGCCGGCGCCGGTCTCGATCTGCCGTAGCACCGAACCGGCCATGGCGTCCACCGCCGTGACGTTCCCGCTGCCGATATTGGCGGTGTAGGCGCGGCTCGCGCCTTCGGCCACCACGACCATGTGGGTGACGCGCTGTCCGGTCTCGATCGCCTGCACCACACGACCCTCCGTGGGATCCACCTGCAGCACGTGCGCCGAGCCCTCCGTCGTGACCCATACGGTGCCGTCGGAGGCCACCGTGATGCCGTGCGGCCGGGTATGCGAGCCGAGGGAGATGGTTGCCACCGACCGGGCCCTAACCACGTCGACCACGGTGATGGTACTGCCGGGACGTTCGCCGTCGCCGTAATCGCTCACGTAGGCGAAGCGACCGTCCGATGACACCGCAACCTCGTGAGGCGCAAACCCGGTCTCGATGACTGCCGTCTCCACACGACTCGCCGGATCCACGATCGACAGCGTGTTGCCGCTCTTGTTGACCACGAGCAGCTTCTGCGCCTGCACGTTCGTCGGGGCGAGCGCACCGGTCGCGACCATCGTCCCGATGAGCAGTGTGGCCGCTGTGCGCCCTGGCAACACGGACATACGGTTCCTCCTCCCCGGCTGTTCGCCGAGTTCTGGTTCGGCGACTACCGGTTGGGTTTACAGCTCGGATAGCTCGGCTTCGAGCAGCGCCTGCTCTTCGGGGCCCAGTTCGGGCGCGGCCCGCGGCGGCGCTGCGGATGCGCGGCCCTCGGTCGAGCGCAGCCAGCGGACCAGCAGCGCCACGCCGAGCAGCAGGAATGCTGCCGGCATGACCCAGGCCAGGAGCCCGATGCCTTCCGCCCGCGGCGCCCCCAGGATGATCTCTCCGTAGATCCCGTAGAGCGAATCGACAATCTCGTCTTCCGACATCCCGGCCGCCAGCTGTTGCTTGACCTGATCGCGCATCGTCGCCGCTTGAGGCGACGGGCAGTTGGCCAGCGTTCGGCCCGGGCAAAACGGGCTCATGATCTGGTCGTACATCTCGTTCGCCCGCGTATCGATCACCTGGGCGTCGAGTGCCGGCTCCTGCGACTGCGCCACCCCGGCCACCAGGAACAGGGCCAGGACGATGAGTCTGATCATCACGCACTCTCCTTCGGGCTGCCGCGTCAGGACCCGGAATCTAGCCGATGGGTCAGCCCTCGTCGCGGGCCAACGCCAGGACCGCCGAGCGCAGCCGTCGATGCCCATCGAACAGTGACACGAACTCTGACTCGCGCCGCCCCCCCTTCGCTCGGACGACATCGGCCAGGGCACGGCGGTTGGCAGTGCTCCATCGCGCCACGCCCGGGAGTGCCATGACCAGAGGGCTCCAGCGCTCCCACCAGAGCCGCTGGCCCACCGGCAAGCGGCGGAAGGCGCGCACCCCGAGCAACCGTGCCGCTTCCTCGGCACACGTCCGCACCCCCCGCTCCCGCTCCGCACCGAACCGATCGGCGAAGTAACGGGAGATACGGGAGCCGATGTTCCCCAGCGAGATACGGCCGCGCACGTCGGCACGCGGCTTCGCCATGTAGAGGTACATGTTCACCGAGGAGAGCTCGTTGAGCGTCGCGATACTGGAGCGATGCTGCGGATTCCGCTTCATGCGGGCGAGCTCCTTGCGTAGCAGCCGGCGCACGGCAGCATCGTGCGGGCGGAAGCCCAGCTTGTAGTAGAACCACCAGGCCCCCGACTCCAGCCCCTCGAGATTCTCGTGGCCCAGTTGATACGGGGGGACGGTGATCGTATCGACGTCGAACAGGTAGCGCGTCGCCGCCAGCACCCGCCCATAGATGTACGCCGACTCCCCGCCTCGGTAGGTCTCGAACACGTTGTACGCCACTTCGGCCGAGTTGAAGAGCGCGCTGATGAGCACGTAGCCGATGGGCACACCGTTCTTCAGGGTGAGGAAGCCGTACACCGCGTCGAGCATCAACCGCCGCTCCGGGACGGCGCCAAAGCAGGCGAACTGCAGACCCTCGCCGCAGTCGATGAGCCGAGCGTCCCGCTTGTCCGCGTGCACGAAGATATCGAGGTCGCGGCTGCGTGTGACCATCGCCTCCCGTGCCAAGTCGATGAGCTGCTGCCCATGGTGGGGGTTCAGGGCGCGCACGGCGAGCGGCGGGCGCAGTATCTCCCGGCGCAGGTTGGGCCGGCCGCTCCTGATCGGAGTGGTCTGATACCACACCGGCACGTGTCGGTACTTCGCGCGCGAGCGTGACGGTGTATCCTCCCCCGGCGCGATGCGGAGCGGCACGTCGAGTGCCTCGAAGCTCTCCTCCCGTCCGAAGGCATCACTCTTCAGGGCGGCGAAGCGACGAATCAGAAAGCTCGCGTCGCTCTCCTCGGGTCCCTTGAGCTGCTCGATCCACTCTGCGGGCTCGTAGTCGAGCTCGTCCACGGCGAGGGTCTCGGTGTAGGGGAGCAACAGATGGAGCAGCTCCGGAAGCCGCTCGGCATTCTCGAATGCCTCCCAATCGATGGAGAGCTGCCCGGGCCACCGCCGCGCGAGCCACTCGGCCGTGAACCAGTAGAACGCGTAGTTGATGGCCGTGCCGGCAACGCCTGAGTCCTCGAGCTCCCTGCGGGAACGCTTGAGGTCACTGCGGGAGGCAAACCCCGCCAGCATCTGCTCGACCTGCGCCAGCACCTCCGGGCTGTCGGGGTAGGCGCGAGCGAGGCACAGGGCCTCGTGCAAGCGCGATACGGCCTGCGCGCTACCGAGACGCCGCCGGTCCAGCTCCCGCAGCAGCACAAGCCGCCGCTCGGCGACGTCGCCACCGAAGGTGTCCTTCAGCCGCTCGAACCGTCTGAGCAGCAGCATCGCGCGGTTTGCCATCTCGTTCGTCCCTTCCCCCCCGGGCTCCGTGTGGAGGCTCCTCGGCCGAAGATAGGGCGCCGCCCCACCCCATTCCAGACACCGCGAGCCGGGCGGCCTTGCGCCCGGTCGCGGCCCGACCGAGAATTGGCGTTTCCACCGAATCAGTCGAGGTCGCGATGCGGGTGCTGGCTGGAACGAGCGGCTACTCCTACAAGGAATGGAAGGGCAGCTTCTACCCCGAGAAGCTCGCCAACGACCAGATGCTGCGCTTCTACGGGGAGAGATCAACAGCACGTTCTACCGCCTGCCGTCCGAGAAGGTGTTGGTACAGTGGGCAGAGCAAGTGCCGGAGGGCTTCCGCTTCGTCCTCAAGGCCTCACGCCGCATCACGCATCAGCACCGGCTCAAGGACGCGGGCGACCCGCTCGCGTACCTGCTGCGGAACGCGTCGGTGCTGGGCGACAAGTTGGGGCCCACCCTGTTCCAGCTGCCACCCAACCTCAAGAAGGACCTCGATCGACTGCAGGCGTTCCTCGCGCTCCTGCCGAACCGCTGGCCGGCGGCCTGCGAGTTCCGCAACGCTTCGTGGTTCGACGACGAGGTGTACGAGGCGCTGCGCGAGCGCAATGTGGCCCTGTGCGTGGCGGACACGGAAGACGGCGAGACCCCCTTCGTCACCACCGGCTCACGGGGGTACCTCCGCCTGCGGCGGGAAGCGTACGACGACAAGGAGCTGGCGAGCTGGGCCGAACGCGTCGCGGCGCAGCCGTGGGAGGAAGCCTTCGTCTTCTTCAAGCACGAGGACGCGGGTGCCGGCCCGGCGCTGGCGCGGCGGTTTCTGGAGGCGGTGCGCGCGAGGGGCTAGCGGCCCGCCAGCTCCAGCATTCGCTTCCACTGCGCGACGGTCGCCGGCACCACCGAGAGCCGCGGCATGCGCACCAGGGCCAGCTCGGCCAAGGCCGTGTCGCCCTTGATCTGCTTCAGCGTCACCGGCCGCGGCAAGGCACCTGCCGCCTCGATGTCGACGACGACGAGCTTGGGATCCCCCGCTGCCGGATCGGCGTAAGGCTGCGAGGTGACCTTCGCCCGTCCGACCAGCGCCTTCTCTTTCCCCGAGTGGTAGATCAGTACCGCGTCGCCCGCCTGCATGGTGCGGATGTGCTTGAGCGCGAGGTTGTTCTTCACCCCGTCCCACCTGGCACGCTTCTCCCGGGCCAGGTCGTCGTAGCTGTAGGTCGTGGGCTCGGTCTTCAGGATCCAGCAGCTCGGCATCGATTACCTCACAGCGTTGGGGCCCAAGCGGCGATCGCCCCAGTTAGCTCGTCCCGCACCTCGTCCTCCGTGCGCCCGGAGCGCTTCAAGGCCTTGAACGAGTGGTCCCCTCCCTCCACCTCGTGGAGCGTCGCGCGGTCCGGTAGCTCGGCAACGACGGGTCGCAGCAGATCGAGCTGCGCAAAGGTGTCGCGCGTGCCTTGAAGGAACAGCATGGGGACGTGCACGTCCTGCAGGTGCGCGGCACGCTCCACGCCGGGCTTCCCGGGAGGATGGAGCGGGAAGCCGAGGAAGGCGAGGCCCCGCACACCGGGGAGCGGCTCGCTCGCCTGCGCGCTCGATGTCATGCGGCCGCCGAACGACTTGCCCCCCGCGATCATGGTCAGGTCCGGGACGGCCTCGCGCGCTGCCTCGACCGCGGCCCGCACCGTCGCTTGGGCCACAGCCGGTGCGTCGGGTCGTTTCTTCCCCCGCTCCATGTAGGGGAACTGGTAACGAAGCGTCGCGATACCTTTCCCTGCCAGCGACCGCGCCACCCCTTCCAGAAACGGATGGCGCATCCCGGCGCCGGCGCCGTGGGCGAGAACGTAGAGCGTCCCCGCCGAGGCGGGCCGCAGCATCAGGCCTGAGACCACTCCGGCACCGGGCACCTCGAACCGCACCTCTTCGCTCATCGCAGCCGCTCCTGCAAACCTCCCAGCACCGCCCCCAGGTCCGGCTTCAACTCCAGTACCGGCTTGAGCGGATCGTCCCCCAGCCGCTTCATCCGCGCGGCGGCGGTGCGGATGGTGTGCTTCCGGGTGTCGAGCTTGGCGTTCACCTCACGCCAACGGAGCGGCATGGACACGAGCGCCCCAGCGTACGGTCGGACGCAGAACGGCGCGACCAGCAGCTTGCCATGCCCGTTCTGCAGATAGTCCACGTAGACCTTGCCTTCACGTTGCGCCGGGAGCCGCGCGATGGTCGCCATGTCGGGGAGCTCGGCCACCGCCACCCGCGCCAACAACTCGCCCAGCGTGCGGGACTGCTCGTGGGTCACCTGGCGACCCAGGGGGATCAGGACGTGCAGTCCCGACTTGCCGCTCGTTTTCACGAAGTTGGGCAGCTCGATCTCTTCGCACAGCCGGTGAAGGACCCGCGCGATCCGCACCACGTGTCCGAACGGGGCCTCCTTGGGGTCCAGGTCGAGGATGCACCAGTCGGGCCGTTCGAGGGCGCCAGAGCGACTGGCCCAGAGGTGGAGCGGGATCGACCCCAAGTTGATGATGTAGAGCAGCGAGGCTTCGTCGTCGGCGACGAAGTAGTTGAGCTCCCGCTGGGTATCCTCGTTCCACACGCGCTCGCGCCGGATCCACTCGGGTGCGAACCCCGGCGCATCCTTCTGGAAGAACGATTTCCCGTCGATCCCATCGGGGAAGCGCGTCATGACCACCGGCCGGTCCGTGAGGTACGGCAAGATCCACGGTGCGATCGCCCGGTAGTACTCGATGAGATCACCCTTCGTGTACCCTTCTTCCGGCCAGAACACCTTGTCGAGGTTGGTCAGCCTCACCTCGGGAAGCGGGGAACGGGAAACGGGAAGCGGCGCATCCGGGAAGTCCTCGCTTCCCGCTTCCCGCTTCCCACTCTCCGGCAGGTCGCACTCCCGCGGTGGTTTGTCGTCTCGGAACCGCAGGAACACCGGGTGCCGCAACAGACCGTCCTCGGTCCACTCGCGATAACGCACCTCGCACACCAGCTCGGGCTCCACCCACGAGTGCTCCCTTCCCTCGGGGGCCTTGGCACAGGGTGGGCTGTCCCGCCGAATCGCATCCAGCGCTCCGCGGGTTTCCTTCAGCTGCTTCGCATCGAAGCCGCTCCCCGCGCGGCCGGCGTAGATCAACTCTTTGTCGTCGTGCGCCGCGAGGTGCAGGGCCCCGAATCCGCCCCGCGACCCCTTCGGTGCCGTGAACCCCACCACAACGAAGTCGCCGGTTCGCTCGGCCCGCACCTTCACCCAGTGGGAAGAACGGCCGCCGCGGTACGGGGAGTCGGCCTTCTTCGCGATCAACCCTTCCAGCTCGAGCTTGCGGATCTCCTCGAAGAACGGCTCGCCGTGCTCCTCGACGTGATCCGAGTAGCGTAGCGGTCCCACGGTAGGAAGCAGGCGGCGCAGGACCACCTTACGCTCCAGCAGCGGAAGGCTCCGCAGGTCGTACCCCTCCGCACCGAGCGCGTCGAACAGGTAGAGTGTGGCCGCCAGCTCGACCGACGCATGCCAGATGTCGATGGCGCGCGTGAGCCGCGCCCGCTTCTGCAACCGTTGGAAGTTGGGGAGGCCCGCATCGTCGTGTACCACCACCTCGCCGTCCAGCACGAGACCGTCGAACGGCAGCGCCTCCAGCGCCCGCACGATCTCGGGAAAGGCTGCGGTCGCGTCGCCGCCGTTGCGCGTCGTGAGACGCGCGGCTCCCTCGTCGAGCGACGCGATCATGCGATACCCGTCGTACTTAATCTCGAAGACCCAGCCGGGCTTCGAGAAGGGACGCTCGCGGGTCTCCGCCAGCATCGGCTTCGCCTCCGGAGCGCGGACCGGACGCCGCTTGGCTCCCGTCTCCGCGAGGTCGGCCCGCAACTGATCGGCCGGATCCACGCCCGCTCCCAGCTCCTCGACCGTGAGCCCGGACAGCACCGAATCCTGGGGGAAGTCGTCGCCCTCCTCGGCCACCTGCGCATCGCGCTCCTTGATGAGGAGCCACTCCTTTTCGCCCTTCTTGATCTTCACGAGCGTCCACGTGCCGCGCAGCTTGTAGCCCCGCAGCTCGAACAGCAGCTTTCCCTTCTCGAGGCCTTCCTCGATGTCGCCGATGGGGACCCATACGCCACGGTCCCACAGGATCACTGCACCGGCACCGTAGTTCCCCTCCGGAATCACCCCCTCGAAGTCGCCGTACTCCAGGGGGTGATCCTCCACCTTCACCGCGAGGCGCTTGTCCTTCGGATTCCTGGAGGGGCCCTTGGGAACCGCCCACGACTCCAGCACACCCTCCATCTCGAGACGCAGATCGAAGTGCAGCCGCGTGGCGGCGTGCTTGTGCACCACGAAGAGGCGTCCCGGCCGGTCCGCCACGGCGCCAGCCGGCTCGGGGGTCCGGTCGGCCGAGCGCTTCTCGCGGTAGGCCTTCAGGCGGTCGGATTGGGGCTCGCGGGACTTCGGCATGGGCTAAGAGGCAAAATCATAGTCAATGCGGACGAGTCTTGCTATCGGCCCCGGAAGTCTCTATAGTACCGCCCCTTACAACGCTGGTGCCGCCTCCCATGACTGCACGACCCATTGGCTCCGCCACGGTAGCCTTCGGACTCGTCTCGGTTCCAATCAAGCTCTACTCGGCCGCCGAGCCCAAGGCCAAGGTCTCCTTCAACTGGCTCCACAAGGATTGTGGCTCGCGGCTCAAGCAGCAGTACGTCTGCAAGAAGGACGGGGAGCTCGTCGAAAAGGAGGACATGGTCAAGGGGTACGAGTTCGCCAAGGAGCAGTACGTGCTCTTCACCGGCGACGAGCTCAAGGCGCTCGAGGAGAAGGCCACCGAGTCAATCGAGATCGCCGAGTTCGTGCCCGCCGACCAGATAGAGCGGTTCTACCTCAGCAAGATCTACTACCTCGGCCCCGACAAGGGCGGCGAGCGTGCCTACCGGCTGCTCGGCAAGGCCATGCAGGAGACCGGCCTCTCGGCGCTGGCGCGGTACGCCGCCCGGGGCAAGCAGTACCTGGTGCTGGTGCGCCCGCTGGAGGACGGCCTCGTCATGGAGCAGCTGCACTACGCCGACGAGCTGCGCGCCTTCTCCGAGGTGCCGCTCGGCGAGGGCGACGTGAAGCCCGAGGAGCTCCAGCTCGCGGTGCAGATCATCAAGCAGGCGGCGTCCGAGAGCTTCGAGCCGCAGAAGTACGGCGACGACGTACGGAAGCGCATGATGGAGCAGATCGAGCGGAAGATCGCCGGGGAGGAGATCACGGCCGCTCCCGCGGAGGAACCGCAGACCCAGATCATCGACCTTATGGACGCCCTCAAGGCAAGCCTCGCGAAGAGCGGCGCCGGGGACGAGGAGCGCAAGCCGGCCAAGCGTTCCAGCCGCGCGCCGGCCAAGAAGGCAAAGCGCAAGAAGGCCGGCGGGCGGGGCTAGCCGCCGAATCCGACGATGAGGGGGTACACCTCCCAAGACGTCGCCAAGCTGCTGGACCTCTCGGTTGCCCAGGTGCGCGCGTTCGCGCGCTCGAGCTTCCTCTCGCCCGAGCGAGGCCCGCGCGGCGAGTACCGTTTCACGTTTCACGATCTCGTGCTGCTGCGTGCCGCTAAAGAGCTCGCGGCCCAGCGCATTCCCACCGCCCGCATCCGCCGCAGCCTGCAGCGCCTGCGCGACCAGCTCCCGAGCGGACGCTCGCTGACCGAGGTACGGATCACGGCGGAGGGCGACGACATCGTAGTGCGGGATGGGGAGACCACATGGAGCCCCGAGTCTGGACAGGTCTTGCTGGACTTCGCGGTGGCCGAGCTGTGCCCCGACGTTGCGCCGCTGGCGCGGCGGGCCGCGGAATCCGCCCGTCGCGGCGACGACGCGATGGACGCCGACGCGTGGTACCTGCTCGGCGTGGATCTGGAGCCGTGCGCACCCAACGAGGCGCGTGACGCGTACCACCAGGCGGTGCGGCTGGACCCCTCGCACGCGGACGCGCACGTGAACCTGGGGCGCCTGCTGCACGAGACCGGACAGATCGAGCAGGCGGCGCAGCACTACCGGCAGGCGCTCGCCGCACGACCCGACGACTGCACCGCGGCATTCAATCTGGGAACGGCCTTGGAGGATCTGAAGCGCGACGCCGAAGCGATCGAAACGTACGAGCGGGCCATCGCGGTCGACCCCGGCTGTGCCGATGCCCACTTCAACCTCTCCCGCCTGTACGAGCGACAGGGGCGCCGTGCCGACGCCCTGGGACATCTCAAGAGCTACAAACAACTCACCGAAGGGACCGAGCGCACCAGCTGACGCGCGCCGTCGGCGAACTTACCAACACCTTTCCCGTGTTATAGTCTTGAGATTCACCTGTCCACCCACAGGGAGCCCAAAGCTTCATGAGTGCTGACCGGATGATGCCGGCCGCGACGCCGAGCACCAGATCCGCCCACGACCGTTGGATGTCACTCCCAACCGAGGTGCTGGAGCAGTCCTGCAGGCGCGTGGGGTTCGCGAGCCTGGCCTTTGCCTCGCTGTGGGCGTTCGGCCTCTTCCTGGCCAACACCGCGACGCGCTTCATCGACACGCCGATGCTCGTCGCCAACCGC
>JBDGYO010000532.1:0-2458 GCA_039584015.1 Gemmatimonadota bacterium
GGTAGGACTTCTAATAGCATCCGCATTTGCCTTCCCCGCTCTCGCGCTCGTCGCGATGCGCCGTGAGAACCTACCCGGCAGCCTGTTAGTGTCACTGATTCTGGCTCTCAGCACCACAGCGCTTTGGTGGGTAGTGCGTGGACAGCGGCTCGATGCGACACCGCCAGCCTAGGCTGCCGTCTAACAGGCGCATGCAGCTGCGGAGGCGCGGGCGTTAGGTCGCCCGCACCTGTTGGCGACTCTGCAACCCGGGACCTCCCGACGAGCACCGATGTCGAAAAGCGACGAACGCCATGGCACGGCGCCGGCACGCAGGCATCAGATCACATGGACGAGGGAGCACCTGCAAAGGCCGGGATGGCCGTTTGCCACGGGTCGACGTCAACTCACAACGGGGTGATGTCAAACGACAACGGGTCGCCGCAGTTCGCAGACAACCGATGTCAATTGACAGCAGGGTGATGCGAATTCGCAGCAGGCCGATGTCAGTTGACATGAGGCCGACGCCAATATCCGTGGCCGATTTCAATTGACATCGGGTCGATGTCGGTTTGCAGAAGGTCGATGCGAATTCACACCGGGGTGATGTGAATTCACACAGGGTCGCGTCACCGTGCAGACGGTCGATGTAAATTGACAAACACCCGTTGTAAATGGACGGTGCGGGCTCGCAACCGCCTGTCACGCAATGACTTAGACTGACGTGGCTCATGTACCGTGGCTGACGGGATCACCTGATCCGTCGGTCTGCTAACTCGCCCAGTGACGGGTCACCTGCGGAGGCGCGGCCGTCTTAGGAGGAGGTAGGTTTGTGAGGATGGCAGGATCTTGGACCATTCAGACTCCGTATGCCTGGTGGGTGATCACGCCCGCAGCTGATTCGCAAGTGCGTTAGGCGACCCGCGAGCTGCTTGTTCCGCCGGGGAAACCGGACAACCTTGAAGGGTCAACAGGTGGCGTGGATCGG
This sequence comes from Gemmatimonadota bacterium, assembly GCA_039584015.1. GTDB lineage: Bacteria > Gemmatimonadota > Gemmatimonadetes > Gemmatimonadales > GWC2-71-9 > WVYX01. The sequence continues at coordinate 968 of JBDGYO010000532.1, forward strand.
GAGGCCCAGCATGAATCGGGAACCTGAGTGCACACTTGCGGAAGGATTCAGTGTCTGGGAGAAGGCCTGGGCTCAGCTTTCCTTTGCAGCTATGGGAGTCTTGGGTACTGTCGGAATTGTGCTTACTGATTGGCCCTGGGTCCTTCCATACATTGTGATATACTGGTATGGAGTCCCAGGGATCGTGATGAGGCACATAGTCTGTCCAAGGTGCCCCCATCTCCATGTGTACGGCGACTGCCTTCAAGCACCCGCTAGTCTGACGAGGTGGCTTAGCAAAGAGAGAAAGGCCACATCCCTCACTAGCTTTGAGAAGTTTCTGTTCTACGGAATATTCATTCTCATACCAGTCTATCCGCTGTTTTGGCTGGTGTCGTACATGGGTCTTCTAGTGGGGTTTGTTGTCGCTGCCGGTGCGTGGTACTCGGGCCAGTTTCTTCACTTCTGTAGGCAATGTCGAGTATACGATTGCCCCTTCAACCGCGTTCCTTTGACGCGGCGGGCGAGTAGCGCGTGAGGAGAGACTGGGGCCTTCGTATACGCGCCAACGGAGGGAGACTTGGGTCGCCGAACAGGCGCATGCAGCTGCGGAGGCGTTAGGCAGCACAGGGGGCTGGCTGCGATGCGGCGTGTCAAGCCCACGACCATCGCTGTCGCTGCGATTCTGAGCTTGGGGGCCAGTCCGCCCTTGAACGGACAGGAGCAGCTCTATCCGACGCCTGTGATTCTCGGCTTCGGCACAGGGTTCACGGTGACACGGATTGAGGAGCGCCCGCTCTGGGGTCTCAACGCTCGGTTGCAGTCCTATCTGGGACGCGCCTTCGTATATCGCGGCTATGCGTCATTCGAGTTCGCCCATTCGGGCGACACCTCCATGCCGAGGATCGCCTCTGTCGGAGGCGAGATTGGGCTGACAACGGATGGCCAAACCCCCGACGAGCTGCGACCTCGCCAGGCGTTCCTGGCCTTCAGCCTGGCCATTGGGGCGAGCATTTGCCATTTCACGGGGACTGGCTACAACTCGGGGTTCATGCTGGCCGGAACAGGCTCGACCGGGCTTGAGGTACGGCTGAGCCAGAAGCTATCGGTGTTTGGCGATCTACGGGTCTACATCCCATCGCGCCTCGGCTCAGCCGGCTACGCCAGCGATCCCTATGCGGCCTTCCCGGGCGTCGCTTTCGGGATCATGTTCACGACGTGAGGAGTGTTGCCTAACCCGCGCATGCACCTGCGGAGGCGCAGAGTCGTTAGGTGGTGTGGATCCCAGCGATATTGGAGTGCAACGGTCGTTCTAGGAAGCATCAGCCCCGAGACGACTTGACTATGCTTTGGAGGAAACCATGCGGCTTCCAAGACCAGGTGGCACTGGGACGATTGTTCTGTTCCTCCTGAGCAATTTCATTGTTTCTACCGTCGACGCTCAGGGTTCCGGCGAACAGTCGCCACGGCTGGAGGTCTCTCCCCAAAGAGCGTTGCACGAAGAGCCGGTGA
>JBDGYO010000125.1:0-7095 GCA_039584015.1 Gemmatimonadota bacterium
TGGAGTCCGCCAGGCGCGCCTGCTCGGGCGTTTCGAAGGCGCCCACGAAGAGTCTCACGCTTCCGTCGGACGCCTCCACAATGTACGCTGCCGCCCCCCGGTCACGAAGCCCCCGGCGGGCGGCTTGCGCGGCGGCCGTGTCGGGGTAGCTGCCCAGCCGAATGGCGTGCGGTGTGCGCAGGATCGTGCCGTTGGGGCGCTCCACCAGCCCCTGGCTCCACAGCCTCGCGAGGGTCCGCTCGGCGGCGTCGGGAGCCGACACCGCCGCTACGATGAGCCGATACCAGGTACCCTGGCCGCCCAGACGCACCGGACTCACAGTCACCGTCCACCCGGCGTCCCGGTATTCGTTTGCTCCGTCGAGCGCAGCGTCCATGCCCTGGAAGGCTGCCACCTGCACGGCGTAGTAGAGCGAGTCGCTGCCGGGTGCCTCCGCCGCTGGGCCCGGCGACACGGGGGCATCCGACTGCGAGGTATCGGCGTCCGCGCTCACCGCGCCGTTGCCACGCTGCGGGAGCGCCACGGCGAGGCCCACGGCACCGGCGAGCACCACTCCCGCTGCCGTCGCGGCCCACCAGTGCCGGCGCTGCGGGCGTACGCGCCGGGTGGCCACCGGGCGCGCCGTGGGGGGGCGCCGTTGGGGAGGGGCGGAGACGCGGGGCGGGGGCGTGTCCACGACGACGTTGACGGGTACCTCGCTCCACTCGGCCGGCGTGTCCAGCTTGCGGGCCGTGCCCGCCTTGCCGACCGGCGCCAACACCATGACCTGGTCGGGCTGAACGGCGACGCGCCCCAGCGCGTACGCGGGCACGAGTAGCAGTAGCAGTGCGCCCTCGGCCTGGAAACCGCGGGCCAAACGCCGCCAGCGTTGGTGCGACCAGACCTCGTCGGGGTCGCTGGGGTGGGTGCCCACTGCGATGACGTGGAAGCCCGGGACGTCCTGCTCCACCGCCACGTGCTGCAGGGACGCACCGTAGAGAAACGCGTCGACCAGGCCCTCACCGCTGCCTCTCGCCACGCGCGCATCGAGCATCGGATCCTCTAGGCAGAGGTCCATCAAGGCCACGCGGCGGCCGGACTGTGCCACCGCGCCCGCGAGCTCCACCGCCATCGTCTCGCTGGCCGGCCCGCTCCCTTCGAGCACGACGAGGGCGACGACGGTCAGCTCGGCGAGGAGGTCCGGTGCGAGGGTGGGGAGCTGGGCCCTGGGAAGCTCCCGTGGCGTCATGGGGTAGTGCGCGCCGTGTCCAGCGTGAGAATCCAGGAGGGCATGTCGAGCGTGCGACGGGTGTCGTCGGCCTCCTCCCGCGAGGAGTAGGGGCCAAGCACCACGCGGTAGGGCTCCAGGAAGTCGGCCGGCGGCAACACGGACGCCGGCATGCCAGCCCGGCCCAGGTTGGCGGCCAGGTCGCGGGCCCAATCCTCGTTGTGCGTCGCGCTCACCTGGACGTAGATGAGCTGGTCGGACTCGGGCTCCTCGGTCTCGCCGCTCTCGGCAAACTCGAGTACCGGACGGCGCGGGTCCCACGCTACCGGAAGCCAGCGATCGTTCTGATCGTCAAGCACGGTGCCGGTCTGCTCGAGGGTCGCGGGCGCGAGCGCCACGATCCGGATGCCGCGGCGCAGCAGGATCGTCCCGTCGGGGGCCACCACCGGAAGCTGCTCATCCCACTCGCCATCCACGCTGCCCACCAGCTCCCAACTCACGGCGTCCACCACCCAGATGGCGTCGTCGAACTGCGACTGCACCAACAGCAACCGCCCGGTCGGATCGGCCCGAAGCTCGCTGGCCGGCCCCGCGAGGAACAGGCTGTCGAGCACGGTGAGCGAGAACCGCTCCACGGTGACCAGACGGCCCGTGGCGTCCACCACGTAGACGCGGTGGGCCGACGGGGAGAAGGTGACGACGCGCGCCGCGTCAGCGAGCGGCAGGAAGCGCGGCGACGCGTTGGTTGTGGGGTCGAGCGTCACCAGGCCCGAGTCGGTGGCCACCGCGGCGACGTCCCCCCAGTGCGACACGGCGACCATCCCCGCCGGCAGGCGCTGTGACACCGGCGCCTGCCCGTCCGCCAACAGCTGCAGCGAGCGGCCTTCTTCATCCGGCACCAGGCCGACCAGGCGGTTGCGGACCGCACCCCAGATGGTGCTCGGGAGCCCCTCGAATTGTGTCGACCAGTCGTTCGCCGATCGCTGCCGGATCAAGGCGGCGGAGCTGTCCGCGCGCACGACGTAAGGCGTGCCCGTGGGGCCGATCGTCGCCAGGACGACGCTGGTGTCCACCACACGGGCGCGGCCGCTCGTGAGATCCAGGGCCACGAGCTCTGCCGCGCTCGTGAGCGTGAACGCCAGATCGTCGTCGCTCGCGAATCCCACGGCGTGCGCCACGGGGTTGTCCTCGGCCTCGAAGCGCCACGCCACCTGGTCGAGGTCGGGAAGGCGGTACAACGTCGCGGTGCGGCGGCGCTCCCCACCAGGGAAGCGGAACACGACCGAGGCCGTGACCCCGGGGCCGCGCGCTGTCTGTGCCAGCGCCTCGCGCAGCGACGAGTCGTCCTGATCGGACGTGCAGGCGATCAGGGTCGCGAGCGTGGCGAGGAGAACGCTACGGAGGGGCACAGCGCAAGCTAGGGGGCGACGTGGGTCGGGTGCAATAGCCCGCAGGGTGGGGAAGCGGGAAGAGGGAAGAGCAGATCCGGGGCCGCATCACCCTTCTCGCTTCCCGCTTCTCCCTTCCCGTTTCCCAGCGCCTGGCACCATCTCGCCCACCTCGACCACCTCGGCATCCCCCCACAGCCGCTCCAGCTGGTAGTACTCCCGTAGGGTGGGGTGAAACAGGTGGACCACGACGTCCACGAAGTCGAGCAGGGCCCACCGGCCCGCGGCCACGCCCTCGACGTGGTGTGGTCGCTGGCCCGTTCGCTTGAGCGCTTCCTGCACGCGCTCGGCCAACGTGCGCACATGGACGTCCGAAGTGCCCGACGCGATCACGAAGTAGTCGGCCGCGTCGCTGATCGCGCGCAGGTCGAGCACGACGACGTCGGTCGCCTTGTACTCATACAGCGCTTCGACGGCGAGGCGCATGTCGCGCGGGGCGTCGCTCTCTACGCTTGCGGGCCGGGGTTTGCCGGGAATGGCTCTGCGGTGTCGGAGGGTGCGGCGTCTTCGATCTGCCAGAAGATGCCCCAGGCGCCGAGGCCGACGTGCACACCGAGGGCGGCGGTCACGTCGCTCACGTATGTGTCGCGTGGCTGGTAGCGGCTCACGACCTCCTGGTGGATCTGCTCGGCGACCTCGGGGACGCCAGCGTGGGCCACTGCGATACGCAGGGACTCGGGGCGAGGGGTGAGCCGCCGGTCGAGATGCCGCAGCACGCGTGGGATCAGGGCGTCGCTACCGCGCACACGGTCGAGCGGCACGACGCGGCCGTCGAGGCCGACCTCGAGGATCGGCTTGATGTCCAGCAACCCGCCGAGCCAGGCACGCCCGCGGCTCACGCGCCCCGACCGGAGCAGGTTGTCGAACACGTCCACCGTGAAGAACGCCCCTGACTGATCACGAATGCGCCCGAGTTCCCGGACGATCGCCGGGATCTCCCACCCCGCCTCGGCCAATTCGGTGGCGCGCAGTGCCAGCATTCCCAGCCCGAAGGACGCCGTGCGCGAGTCGAACAGCGTGATGCGGTCGCTGCTGTCACGCGCCTTGGCCGCTGCCTGGGCCGAGGCGAGCGTGCCCGACAGCGAGCCGGCGAGGAACACGCCGAGCACCTGGTCGGCGCTCGAAAGCGCGTCCTCGTACGCACGCACGAAGGCACCGGGCGTCGGCTGGGACGTCGTGAAGATCTCGCCCTCGCGCATCCGGTCGTACAGCTTGGCTCCGCCGATCTCGAGCCGGTCGAGGTATGTGGTGTCCCCCTGGATCACCTGGAGCGGGACGACCACCATCCCGTGCCGGTCTACCATCTCATCGGGCAGGTCGCACGACGAGTCCAGCACGATGCCGATCTTGCGGTGCGCCTCGTGCAGCGCGCGGTGCTGTTCCCGCATGTCGTCGGCCTTGGTGGACTCGATCGTTCCCCAGCTCTCGGCGAGCGCGAACACCTCGTCCGGCGTGTCCGTGTGCACGTGGACCTTGAGCAGGTCGTCCGTGGCGAGGACCACGATGGACCCGCCCAGGCTGCGCAGCGTCTTGCGCAATTCGGTGCTGGGCGGAAAGCCGCTGCCGCGGACCAGGACCTCGGTGCAGTAGCCGTAATCCTGCTCGGTCGCGACCTCGGCGATGGCCGCCGCGTCGGGCACCGTGTACTGCACCGGCTCCGCCGCTGGCAAGATGGGGTCGCCCTCGATCAGCCGCATCACGCCCTCGAGCACGCGGACGAACGCCTTGGCGCCGGCATCCACCACGCCGGCCTCCCGCAGCACCTCGAGCAGCTCGGGCGTGCGGCGCAGCGAGTCCTCCGACTCCCGCATGACGTGCACCATCATCTCCTGCAGGTTGTGGCTGCGTCCGGCGGCCCATTCCGCCGCGTCCGCCGCATCCCGGGAAACCGTCAGGATGGTGCCCTCCACGGGCTCATCGAGAGAGTGATACAGATGGTTGGCGCCCTCACGAATTGCGAGGGCGACGTCACGCGCCGAGGCGACCTCGAGATCCCCGAGCGACTCGCGGAAACCCAGGAGAAACTGGGAGAGCAGCATGCCGGAGTTGCCGCGCGCGCCGAAAACGCACGAGTTCGCCATGGCGCGCGTGACCGCCGGCAGCGTGGCGCGCCGGTGCAGTGCGCGCACCCCCTCCGCGGCCGCCCGCAGGGTCATGGCGAAGTTGGTGCCCGTGTCCCCATCGGGGACCGGGAAGACATTGATGCGATTGAGCTCTTCGCGGCCGGCGTCGACCCAGTCGGCGGCGGCCAGAACCGACCGCCTCAGCCGTGGGCCGTCGAGATACGTGATCCCAACCGCGGTCGCCGTCACGCTTCCTTGTCGACCCAGACCTGGACCTCGCCGCGGACTTCGGAGTGCAGCCGGATCGGTACCTGGTAGACGCCGATCATCTTGATCGGCTCTTCCAGCTCGATCACGCGTTTGTCCACGGTGAGCCCCTGTTCGGCGATGCGGGCGGCAATGTCGGCCGACCCAATGGAGCCGAACAGCTTGTCGCCTTCGCCCGCCTTCATGGTGAACCGCAGCTCCAGGCCGGCGAGCTGTGCCGCGAGCGCCTCGGCGTCACCCTGCTGGGCCGCCAGCTTGCCCACGACCCGCTGTGATTCGGCTTCGGCCCGGCGCTTGTTGGCCGCCGTGGCCGCGTAAGCCAGCCCTTTGGGAATCAGGAAGTTGCGGGCGTAGCCGTCCTTGACCTTCACCACCTCGCCCGCGCGGCCGACGTTCTTGACCGATTCTCTCAGGATCACATCCATCAGCTATTCTCGCACCGACGGTGTCGTCCACCGCCGTCTCAGGTCCAGGCCTGCGTCCAGCACGCCCAACAGAATGGCACCGCCGAGAGCAGCAGGCAACACCAACAACAAGATCACCGCCAAGAGCACCGTGAGGAAGGGCCCACCGGCGCCGAGCAGATGCAGACCGAAGGCTGCCACGGCTGCGCCGCGCAGCGCATACAGCGCGCCGCTCACGAGCAGCACGTTGGCCGCCGCGGCTTTGACGGCGGCCAGTTTGGGGATCAGTACCACAACGAGCGGGATCACGAGCGCCCATCCCAGATGCTCGTTGAACCGGAAGGCTCGCAGCGGCCGGAGCAGCGTGCCCGCCGGATGCTGGGCGACCCGCCGGTAGACGGCTGTGGCCAGCGCGAGTCCCGCCAGGAGCTGCAGCGCCGTCACGGCCGGGTAGAAGTCCGCCAGGAACTGCGCCACCGAGCCCAGCCACACCTCGAGTTGCTGCAGGGTCTCGGGGGGCGTATCCGAGGCGCTCCCCGAGGTGGCGAGCCAGATCTGGGTCATCAGCAGCCTCGCCGTGTACCCTGCCCGACGGGCCACCCACCAGTGCAGCTCCCCCCACGACGATCCCAGTGTCGCGAGCAGCGCAATGACACCGGCCGCGGCCCCCGTGATCGCCACCAGCCCCCGGTGGATCACCGAGAGACGGGTGCGGAACGTGGTCAGCACGAAGAGGGCAGTCGTGAACACGGCAGCGGCGCGCACCATCTGATCGGGTAGCTCACCGAGGCTGAACAGCCACCACGCGCTGAATCCGGCCGCCAGGCCCGCGGTGACGGTCTCCCCTCGGGTGCGCGGGCTCGAGCCGAGCAGGAGGACCGCCAAGGGAAGCGCTGCCAGCGCCAGCGGAGCCACGGCCGCGAACGCGATGGCCCCTGCCAGCAGACGCCCGAGCCCGCCCTGCGGCGTCTGCTCGGACGGCGACGTCATCTAGCGGGCGTGGCCCCGCTTGAACGGTACCAGCGCAAGGTGGCGGCCCCGCTTGATGGCCTGGGCCAGCTGACGCTGATGCCGTGCACACATGCCGGAGAGCCGGCTGGGAATGATCTTGCCCCGCTCCGTGAGGAACCGAGAAAGGGTCCGATCGTCCTTGTAGTCCACCTGGCGGACCCCCATCTCGCATATCGGGCAGCTCTTGCGAGGACGCCTCATGACTGCTCCTCCTCGGTGGAGGCAGCGGGGGCAGCGGCACCCTCAGGCGTCCTTCCGGCTGGGGGGGCGGCGCCCTCCGATTCCTGTTGTGCGGCAGCTTCCGCGGCGGCGCCCACCGGCGCCAAGCCCTCGTTGAGGACCAGCAGATAGCGCAGCACGGTCTCGTCCAGCTTGATCGCCCGCTCCAGCTCGCCCAGGAGCGTGGGGTCGGTGTCGAACTGCTCCACCACGTAGTAGCCTGTCTCCTTGCCCTTGATGGGGTAGGCCAGCGTGCGCTTGCCCCAGTGGCTCGCCGCCACGGCAGGTTCCGGGACGTCAGACGTCTTGAGCAGGGAGTGGAAGCTTTCGAGGCGCTCGTTCACCTGCGCCTCTTCGAGCGCGCTGTCGAAGATGTAGACCAGCTCGTACTGACGGGTCATTGCACCATCCTTCGGACAAAGTGACCCCGCCCGGTGCTGGGCGGAGTAGGAGATTTGGAGCGGGGAAGCTAGTGG
>JBDGYO010000533.1:0-3224 GCA_039584015.1 Gemmatimonadota bacterium
CAGCCTCGCGATCACGGACCACGGCAACCTGCACGCCGCGTGGTCGTTCTACGAGCACGCCAGGGCGAACGGAATCCGGCCCATTCTGGGGTTCGAGGCCTACGTGGCGTTCGGACCGCGCCAGGCCCGGGAGCGGCCGTCGTGGGCGCCGGGACAGTACTCCCACCTGGTGCTCCTTGCCCGCAACCGCAAAGGCTACAAGAACCTGATCCGGCTCTCCTCCATCGGGTACCTGGAGGGGTACTATCGCCGGCCGCGCATCGACCGCGAGGTGTTGGAGCAGCACTCGGAGGGCATCGTGGCCCTGGCCGCCTGTCTCTCGGGAGAGGTCGCGCTGTGGCTGCGCCAGGGCAATTACGAGGAGGCACGCAAGTCGGCCGAGTGGTACTCGCGCGTCCTCGGACCCGACGGCTTCTGGCTCGAGGTGCAGGACCACGGCATCCCCGACGAGAAGGTGGTGCAGGAGGGGATGTTCAAGCTGGGCGACGACCTGGGACTCCCGGTGTTGGCCACCAACGACGCCCACTACCTGGAGCGCGCCGATCACGAGGCGCACGACTGTCTCCTGGCCATCGGAACGGGGAAAGACCTGGACGATCCCACCCGGTTCCGGTTCTACGGGCAGGAGAGCTACGTGAAATCGGAAGCGGAGATGGCGGAGCTGTTTCCCGGTCGGGCGGACGTGCTGGAGAACACGGCCCGGGTCGCCGAGCTCTGCGAGCTCGACTTCGAGAAGCGGTATTTCCTCCCCGAGTTCCCCCTCCCCCAGGAGTACCAGTCGGTCAACGACCTGCTGATCGAGCTTGCCACGACCGGCGCCACGCGCCGCTACGGCGATCCCCTGCCGACGGCGGTAGAGGAGCGGTTGCAGTACGAGCTCGGGGTGATCACCAAGACGGGCTATGCCGGCTACTTCCTGATCGTCCACGATTTCATCCAGGCCGCTCGCGACCGCGGCATCCCTGTGGGGCCGGGGCGTGGCTCCGCGGCGGGATCACTGGTGGCGTACTCACTGGGGATCACCGACGTCGACCCGCTCCAGTTCGATCTGCTGTTCGAGCGGTTCCTGAATCCCGAGCGGATCTCGATGCCCGACATCGACGTGGACTTCTGCTTCGAGCGCCGCGGCGAGGTCATCGAGTACGTGCGGGAGCCGCTCAAGGCGCGCGCCGCCGTGCGCGACATTGCCCGGGTGCTGCGCGTGAGCCCCGCCGACGCCGACCGCATCGCCAAGTTGATCCCCTCGGGGCCGGGCTACCAGCTATCGGTGGCGGACGCCGTGAAGCGGGTACCCGAGCTGACCCACCTGGTGCGCGAGGACGCCACGATCGAGCGGCTCGCCGATCTGGCGCAGCGCATCGAGGGGCTGGCGCGCCACGCCTCCGTCCATGCCGCTGGCATCGTGATCGCGCCGGGACCGCTGGACGAGTACGTGCCGGTGTGCACCCCACCGCAGCAGCGCAACGCGGGCGGCAACGGCGGGGAAGAGGCGATCATCACGCAGTACGACATGATCGCGCTCGAGAAGATCGGCATGCTCAAGATGGATTTCCTGGGCCTCAAGACGCTCACGGTAATTCACGACGCGCTCGCGATGATCCAGGAGCGGCACGGGGTAGAGGTGGACTTCGACGCGATCGACCTGGACGATCCCGAGACCTACGCGCGGCTGCGCGACGGGCGCACGGCCGGGGTGTTCCAGTTCGAGTCGCCCCTCGCCACCGAGATGCTGCACCAGATGCGGGTGGACCGGTTCGACGACCTCGTGGCCACCAACGCGCTGGTGCGGCCGGGGCCGCTGGACTCGGGCATGCACCAGGTGTACACGCGCCGCAAGCGCGGTGAAGAGGAGGTCCGCTACGCCCACAAGGATTTGCGAGAGGTGCTGGAGCCGACCTACGGGGTGATCATCTACCAGGAGCAGGTGATGCGGATCGCCAACGTGCTGGCGGGCTACAGCCTCGCCGAAGCCGACGTGCTCCGCAAGGCCGTGGGGAAGAAGATCCAGGAGCTGATCGAGCAGGAGCTCGACCGGTTCGTCGAGCGGGCGGTGGAGCGCGGCTACACGCGCCACCTGGCCGAGGACATCGCCGGGCAGATCACGACGTTCGGACGGTACGGGTTCAACAAATCCCACTCGGTGGCGTACAGCATCCTCTCGTACCGGACCGCCTGGCTCAAGGCGCACTACCCCGCCGAGTTCATGGCGGCGCTGCTCTCCTCGGAGATCGGCGATACCGACAAGGTGGTGGCGTACATCAACGAGGCCCGGGAACTGGGTCTCGAGGTGCTCCCTCCGTCGGTCACCGAGTCGGGCTGGAAGTTCACGGTCATCGGCGACGACCAGATCCGCTTCGGGCTGGGCGCGGTGCGCCACGTGGGGCGCGGGGCGATCGAGTCGATCATCGCGGGGAGAGAAGCCGACCCGTACACGTCGCTCACGGACTTCTGCGAGCGCATCGACCTGCGGCTGTGCAACAAACGGGTGATCGAGTCCCTCGTAGCCGCCGGCGCGCTGGACCAGCTCGAGGGGCACCGGGCGCAGCAGATCGCGGCACTCGACCGGGCACTGCACGAGGCGCAGCTGCGCCAGCAGGACCGCGCGTCGGGACAGGAATCCCTGTTCGGCGATCCGTCGCAGGCGCAGGCCGCGCCGCCGCCACCCTCGCTCCCCGACGTGGAGCCGTGGAGCGAGAGCGACCGACTTGCCAAGGAGAAGGAGGTCGTGGGATTCTTCATCTCGGGGCATCCGCTGCAGCGGTTCCGGGATGAGGCCCACGCTCGAGGATTTCCATGGGACGGCCGAGGCGATCGTGTTCCCCGACGCGTGGGGCAAGCTGTCGAGCGTCATCGTGCCCGATGCCGCTCTGCTGTTGACCGGGGGTTACAGCACGCGTGACCGTGGGGAGGACCGCGCCCCGTTCATCGTAGAGCTGGCGCAGCCGCTGGAGGGTCTCCGCACCTCGGGCGCGATGGGGGTGGCGGTGGAGTGGAGCAAGGGCGATGGTCCGGACGGTGACGCCGCGCGGGCGCTCAAGGCGCTGTGCGCCGCCCACCCGGGGCCGGCACCGGTGTTCGTGGAGTGGAGCGACGGCAACGGGGCTACCGCTCACCTGCGGGCCCGTGGCACACAGGTGGCCCTCGAGGAAGATTTCCTGGACGCCCTGCGGGAGCTGGTTGGGGGCGACCGCGTGCGGCTGGTCAAGGCGTAAGTAGAGGAGAGA
>JBDGYO010000126.1:0-9770 GCA_039584015.1 Gemmatimonadota bacterium
CCTGCCGATCATCGCCGATCCCAGTCACGCCACCGGACGGCGCGACAAGGTGATCCCCATGGCGCGGGCCGCGGTGGCCGCCGGCGCCGACGGCGTGATCGTCGAGGTGCACCCCCAACCCGACCGCGCGCTGTCCGATGGGGCGCAGAGTCTTTACCCTGAGCAGTTCGCCGAGCTGATGCAGGCGATCCGCGTGATCGCCGACGCGATCGGGCGCGCCGTGGCCGAGCCGCTGCCGACCGTGAGCGCGTGAGGCGGGCTCCCGCCACTCTGATATTTGCCGCGCTCGTCGGCGCGGCCGCTCCCCTTTCCGCTCAGGACGCCGCGACGGCGCTCGATCGGGCGGAGCGCGCGTACCGCGCAACGAACACGCTCATCGCCGACTTCGCGCAGATCCTGGTGAACCCCATGTTGGGTGACCCCGAGGTCACGCGCGGCGTGCTGTTCCTCGACCCACCGGAGCGCTTCGCCATGCGCTGGACCCAACCCGCAGGCGAGCGCGTGGTGGCTGATGGCGAGTGGCTCTGGGCATTTGCACCCAGCAGCGTGCCCGACCAGGTGATTCGCCAGTCCATCCCACGCTACGGTCCGTCATCCCCCCAACTCATCGGCCAGTTCGTGGATCGCCCGCTGGAGCGCTACGACGCGCGCTACGTGGGGGAGGAGACCGTGGGAGGCGAAGTCACCGACGTGGTGTATCTCGTGCCCAAGCGCGACGACATGCCGTTCCGCGACGCGGAGATCGCGATCGCGCGCAGCGACGGGCTGCTCAGGCGCATCAAGGTGACCGAAGCCTCGGGGCAGCGACGCACGCTTGTGCTCGCGAACCTGCGTGCCAACGCACCGATTCCCGCTGCCGAGCTGCGGTTCGAAGTGCCGGACGGGGTGCGGGTCGTCACGCCGTAGGGGATTCCCCCACCCGAACAAGCGTTCGAGCCCTCAAGCAGTCCACATGTAACTCTCGAGTAACAACCGACGCCAGAGTACTTGCAGGTGGGTGTACCCACGTTGAAATTTCGCAGGCGCCGGGCAAGATCCGCTTGAACGCGTCCTTCACGATTCCGGTGGGGTATTGCACGGCATCGGGATCCGGAGGATTAGACAGCATTACAACCAGCGCCGAGTGGCGCGACAACGACGCACTGGAGTGACATGATGCAACCTCCCCGACTTACCACGATGCTGGTCGCGCTGCTCACACTCGGCGCCGGCACCACCCTCGCCCAGGACCCGGTCCCCCCAGCCGAGGGCCTGGAGCATGCCTTCAAGCCGCAAAAGCACTTCTCCCCCTACGCCGGGCGAAACTTCCCCACGCAGGTGTACTGGGGCGACACCCACCTGCACACGGGAATGTCCATGGACGCAGGAGCGTTCGGCGCGCGGCTCTCGCCCGAGGACGCGTACCGGTTCGCGCGCGGTGAGGAACTGACGTCATCGACCGGCCTGCAGGTAAGGCTGGGCCGGCCGCTGGACTTCCTGGTCGTAGCGGACCACTCCGACAACATGGGCTTCTTCCCGCTGCTCTATGCGGGCAACCCCGGCATGCTCGCCGATCCGACCGGCAAGCGCTGGTACGAGATGATCCAGGCCGGCGGTCAGCAGGGCGTGCGGGTCGCCGTCGAGGTCATCCAGAAATTCTCGGACAACACGTTCCCGGAGGCCCTGGTGTCGCTGCCGGGGACGCCGGCATACCGCGCAGCGTGGGAGGAAATGATCGACGCGGCGGAGAACTACAACGATCCCGGTGAGTTCACCGCGTTCATCGGCTACGAGTGGACCTCCAACACGCGGGGCGCCAACCTGCACCGCGTCGTGATCTTCCGGGACGACGGCACCAAGGCCAGTGCCGTGTTACCCTATACGACCCTCAGGCCGCTGGGTAGTGACAACCCGCGTGACCTGTGGGAGTGGATGCAGGCCTACGAGGACAAGACGGGCGGCAGCATCCTCGCGCTGGCGCACAATGGCAACCTGAGCAACGGCATCATGTTCCCCATGCTGGACACGTTCACCGGCATGGCGTTCGACCGGGAGTACGCCGAGACGCGCGCCAAGTGGGAGCCGCTGTACGAGGTCACCCAGATCAAGGGGGACGGCGAGGCGCACCCCTACCTCTCGCCCAACGACGAGTTCGCCAACTACGAGACCTGGGACCAGGGCAACCTAGACCTGACCGAGCCGAAAGAGAACGAGATGCTGCAGTACGAGTACGCTCGGACGGGACTGCAGATCGGGCTTCAGCTCGAGCGGCAGCTCGGAGTCAACCCGTACAAGTTCGGCATGATCGGCTCGACCGACTCCCACACCGGACTCGCCACCGCGGAGGAGGAGAACTTCTTCGGCAAGCACTCCGGCACGGAGCCGAGCCCCGAGCGCTACAAGCACCCCATGGCGCAAATTGGCGACAAGAAGTACGAGAGCTGGGACATGGTCGGCTCGGGCTACGCCGCGGTGTGGGCCAGCGAGAACACGCGCGAGGCGATCTTCGACGCCATGATGCGCAAGGAGACCTACGCCACCACTGGCCCGCGCATGCTGGTGCGGTTCTTCGGCGGCTGGGAGTTCACGGAGGCCGACGCGCAGAGCCGACTGCCGGGAGCGATCGGCTACACCAAGGGCGTGCCCATGGGCGGCGACCTGCCCGCGCGGTCGGGCAACGGGGCGCCGACGTTCCTCGTGGCCGCACTCAAGGACCCGTTCTCCGGCAACCTGGACCGCATCCAGATCGTGAAGGGCTGGCTCGATTCGCGGGGCGAGCGGCACGAGCAGGTGTACGACGTCGAGTGGTCGGGCGATCGCCGGATCGACGGCGACGGCAAGCTACCCGCCGTAGGCAATACGGTGGACATAGCAAACGCGACGTGGACCAACACCATCGGTGCGCCGGAGCTGATCACGGTATGGACCGATCCCGACTTCGACGCGTCCCAGCCCTCCGTGTACTACGCGCGGGTGATCGAGATCCCCACGCCGCGTTGGACGGCGTACGAGGCGGCCCGCTTTGGCATCACGCTGCCGAGCGAGGTCCCGATGATCACGCAGGAGCGGGCGTACACCTCGCCGATCTGGTACACGCCGTAGCCAGTCGGTAAGTTGGAGAGCGACGCGGGCCGGCCCGGGGACGCCAAAGGCACCCGGGTCGGCCCGTTCCCTTCAGACGACCAGAGACGATTGACCGCAACATGAACGAGAAGCTCTCACGCTGGCCGCGCGAGCCGCTGGTTCACTTCCTAGCCCTCGGCGTGGCACTGTTCGCCCTGAACGCACTCATCGCGCGCGGTGACACCGCCGCAGAAGCCGACCGGCGCGTCGCGGTCACCGAGGTCGAGGTCCGCTGGCTGCGCGACACCTGGCAGAGCCGCTGGCAGCGCCCCCCTACGGAGACCGAGCTGCGTGGCCTGGTGGACGACTACGTGCGCCAGGAGGTGCTGTACCGCGAGGCCCTGGCCATGGGGCTCGACCGGGACGATGAGGTCATCCGGCGGCGCATGGTGCAGAAGATCGAGTTCCTCACCAGCGATCTCGCGTCACAGGTGCAGCCCACCGAGACACAGCTCCAGGCGTACTTCCAGGAGAACCTCGACCGCTACCGCATTCCCGAGCGGCGCAGCTTCGCGCACGTCTACTTCAACCTCGACCAGCGCGGTGAGGCCGCCCTAGGCGATGCAGAGCAACTCCTCGCTGAGCTTCGCAGCGCACCACCCGGCGCGGTACGACCCGCCGAACTGGGCGACCGCTTCATGCTGCGGCATGAGTATCCGCTGCAGCGCGAGCAGGACGTCTCGCGGATCTTCGGCCAGCGCTTCGCCGCTGCGCTGTTCGAGTTAGAGCCCGGGGCGTGGCGGGGCCCGATCCCGTCCGGCTACGGAGCGCACCTCGCGTACGTGAGAGAGATCGAGGAGCCGCGGGTGCCTGGCCTGGACATGGTGCGCGGCAACGTGCTGCAGGACTATGGCTCCTGGCTGCGGGAGCAGGCGAACGACGCGATGCTAGCCGGAGTACGGAGCCGCTACACGGTGGAGATCGACGAGGCGGCGATCCGTGCGCTGGCACTGGGCGGAGATTCCACGGCCGGAGATCGCTGACGTGCGCCTGCGCCCTCGCCCAGCTGTCCTGGCCCTCGCGCTGACGCTGGCGGGGCCCGCCATGGCGGACGACGTGCCACCCGTGCAGGTGCAGCTCAAGGAGCGCGAGCCCGGCTCCTTCCTGGTGCAGTGGTTCGTGCCCTCGGTGATTCCGGCGCAGGCGATGCCGCACCCCGAGCTGCCGGCGCACTGCCGCCCTGAGGGCGAGCGGGTGGTGCTCACCCAGTCGGGCGGGTGGCTCAATCGCCAGGCCTACCGCTGTCCCGGAGGCCTCGCTGGCCACGCCATCGGCATCCGCTACCCCGTACCCAATCCCTCCATCAGAACCGTCATGCGGCTCGAGCTGCTATCGGGCGAGCGGTTCGCGCACGCCCTATCCGCCATGGAGAGCGCGTGGCAGGTGCCCGAGGCAAACGTCGGGCCGATCACGCAGTGGCTACGCGACGCGCGCGGCGCGGTGCTGACCGGCATCCGGCACATCGTGGGGCATTGGATGCACGTGGCATTCCTGCTGGCGCTCGTGCTGCTGGGTGGAACGCTGGGATCGATTCGGCTCGTGACCGCCTTCGCCGTGGGGCAGCTCGTGGCGGTCGTCATCACCGCCGTGGTCGGCCGACCGCTCGACGCGGTGATCGCCGAGATCTGCGTGGCACTCGCGGTGGTAGTGCTGGCCCGGGAGGCGTTGCGCGCGATGCCACAGATGCGGCGAGTGAGCGGACTGGCCGCCGCGGCCGGACTGTTCCACGGCGTGGCGCTGGCCGCTCTGCTCCCCGCCGCGCCCGACGGCAGCGCCGCGCAGTGGTCCCACCTCCTGGTGCTCGTGCTGGGAATGGACGCGGCGCTCCTCGTGCTGGGCTTGCTCGCCGCCGTGATCGGCCGCCTTGTTGTGAAGCGCTGGCCGGCAGAGCGGACGCGCGCCCGCACGGCACTCTCCTACGTGCTGGGCGGCACCGCGGTCGCCGCGATCCTCTCACTCGCGTTGGCGCGACCGGTTGGGGACGCCGCGGCCACCACGGTGAGTCCGCGGCTGCCTGGCGCGGCCGGCGCGACGGCTTCCGCCGGGATGCCCAGCTCGCGGCGCGTCGCCACGCAGCGGCTCGACATACCTGTCCAGAGCTACCTGGCCGTGGAGCCGTTCGAGGTGCGGCACGAGGCGCTGCTGCGGCTCCAGGACGTGGCGGCTGCGGTCGGCCTTCGCATGCCCAGCGCGGGGTACCTCGAAGTCGCGGCGCAGGACGCGGTGGCACGCCGGCTTGCCGACTACGTGGCCTCCCGCACCGTCGTCGAGATCGATGGATCCCCCGCGAGCGGGTTGGTGGATCGTGTCAGCTTCATGACGGTGGACGCGCAGGGCGTGCTGCCGCGCCAGACACCACTACGGGAGGTCGTGGAAGAGGCGTTCCTCGGGGTCACGGTCGTGTACCTCACATCGGGGATGCCCAACGAGGTCACACTCTCGTGGGCGACGTTTCCCGCGGGGACCGCGGCTATCCCGGCGACCGCAATCGATCCAGAGTCGTCGCGCTCTGCGGCGCTGACGCCCGACGAGCCGGTGCTGCGTTGGCAGAACGAACTCATGGAGAGCCCCGTGCCCACCGTGGCGGCGGTCGCCGTCGAGCCGCCGCGCCTGCCACTGCCGCTGGTGTCGCTTGCCCTCGTCGGCTTGGCGCTCATCCTCCTCGCCATCGGCTGGCGCGGCCGCCACAGGACCCCGTCGTTCGCCACCGCGCGCGTGACGCTGGCCCTCGCGTTCGCATTCACGCCGCTGGCGCAGGTCTCCATCACGCTGCCGGCGTCGCTCGGCGGGGTGACCTCGCCGCACCAGGCCCGTCGCGTGCTGGCGAGCGTGCTCCCCAACGTGTACCGTGCCTTCGAGTTTCGTGAGGAGGGCGCGGCGTACGACCGGCTCGCCGTGGCGGTCACGGGACCCACGCTCACCGACATCTACCTGGAGCACCAACGCGCGATGGTGATGGAGGAACGCGGCGGGGCGCGGGCACGAGTGGACGCGGTCGAGGTGACGGAGGTTCGCAGCGTGGAGACGCGCGAGGGCGGGGGCTTCGACGCCGAGGCCTCGTGGACGGTGGGCGGCACCGTGACCCACTTCGGGCACCGCCACTTTCGCCAGAACCGCTACGGCACGCGCGTGGCTGTGGTGCCAGTGGACGGCACGTGGAAGATTGAATCGATCGAGATTCTGGAGCAGGAACGGATGAGGTAACGGTAGCTCATCTGAGAACTCGCACTCTGAATCGCTGACTCGGAGAGTACCGCATGACGACACCGCAGAGCGATCCTTCGCGCGACCACAAAGAGGAGCGCGCGATCCTGCAGCTCAGTCGCCTCGAACGAGTGAGCGACGTCGTCTACGCCCTCGTCATCCTGCGCATCTTCCTGTTCGTCCCCCACCCCGGCGACGCCGACTGGCACTGGACTGCCATCGGCCCGTTCGTGCTGGACAACTGGATGACGTTCGCGGTGGTCGTGGTCGCCATCGCCATCACGATCATCTACTGGCTGCAGAGCAACGTCCTGCTGGGGTACCTGGTGCGGACTGACGGGCAGCACACGTCGCTCATGATCCTACAGCTGTTCTTCCTGTTCTTCTTCCTCTACGCGATCGGCCTGGGGATCAACCTGGGCCCTTCTGCCGGCGCCAGGTCGTTCGAGAGCGCAGCAGCGGCGCTGCTCGGCATCAGCGGCGGCTGGGCGTGGGCTTACGCCATCAAGCGGCGCCGCCTGCTACGGCCCGACGTCACGGACGAGGAGGCGCGCGCCCTGGCGCACCGCATCCTGGCGGAGCCGATCACCGCGCTCGTCACCATCCCCTTCGCGTTCGTGGGACCGGGTCTATGGGAGCTCTCGTGGCTGAGCTATCCGCTATGGGTGAAGCTGCTCAAGCGCCGCGGGAGGAGCGGGAGCGGCTAGGAGAGGGCAAGAGCATGGCGTCAGCGAGCGGTGGTGATCGGGGAGGCGAAGGGGGCCGCAGCGCCGGAGGCGCATGGCGTCAGCGAGCGGTGGTGATCGGGGAGGCGAAGGGGGCCGCAGCGCCGGAGGCACCTCAACAAGGTCACCGCCGAGGTGTCCCACTTCATCTTCCAAGGGAACGCGACCGTGGATCACGAGGGGTGGCGGGTGCGGCTGCAGTGGGATGTGTCGTTCTGAGCGGACGCGGTCGCGTGCGCGCCTGAGCAGGCGCGGCCTGCTCGCCTTCGGGGTTGCTACCCTGGCGTGGGGCGGCTTAGCCGGGCCGCTGGCCGCGCAGGAGGTCACCCCCACCCCACCCACGATCGACACGATCATAATCATCACGCAGGACCCCTTCACGCCCGAGGAGGCCGAGGGGAAGGGCGCGTTCCGCGTGATGAACAAGCTCCACATCACAACGAGACCCGCGGTGATTCTCGGCGAGATGCTGCTGCACGTGGGTGACCCCTTCGATATGGCGAGGCTGGAGGAATCGGAGCGCAACCTGCGCCAGCGCGAGATCTTCAAGTCGGTGCAACTAGATACCGCGACGATCGACGGCAAGTTCGCCGTCATCGTCGACACGCAGGATGGCTGGACCACCAAGCCCAACCTCAGGTTCAGCGTGGCCACCGATGGGACGTGGACCGGCCGGTTCGGCCTCACCGAGGCAAACCTGGTGGGGACGGGCAACCTGGCCAGCATCGCCTACGTGAAGGACGTGGACCGGCACGGCCCCGAGCTGGCCGCCAACTTCCGCCGCATCGGGGGCAGCCAGATACGGGCTAAGGGCCTGGTGAGCCTGTGGAACGACGGCACCAGCGGGTGGTGGCGCGCGGGTGACCCGTTCTACTCGGACCTGGACCGGCTCTCCCTCGACTACCACGGTGACGCGGCGGGTGGGCGCGTGCTGCAGTATCGCGTCGACAGCGCCGGCACCGACACCACGCAATTCCGTCGCGACGCATTCATCAACCGGGCGTGGGGCGGTTTCGCCACCTGGGCACACCCGGACGGCTACTTCCGCCTGGGCGGGCTGGGGGAGATCAGGCAGGACAAGTACGTGCTGTTTCAGGACACGGGCATGAGCGTGCCCGACAGCGTGTACGGCATCGTGGGCGTGTGGGCCGAGTACCGGCGCTCGCGGTTCGCCGAGATGCGCTACTTCAACGGGTTCGCCACCGAGGACATCGACGTCAGCATGCGCATCAAGCTGGGCCTCAACCTGGCCCCGGACGCGTGGGGCTACCAGAGCACCGGTCTGGGACCACAGCTCGAGGCCGCGCTTGGCGGCACCGGCAGGAGGGGCTTCTGGGTGGCCACGCTCAAGGCGAACGGGCTGTTCAACGAGGCCGGCCTCGACTCGGGGCGGGTCACCTTCGAGCTGACGCTGGGCACGCAGTTCGCCCGGCGCCATTCGACCGCCCTGTTCATCCAGGGCGGCGTCATGGAGAACCCGCCTCCCGGCGAGGAGTTCGACCTGGGCTTCACCACACCCCCGCGCAGCTGGGCGGCGCACTCCTTCGTGGGCACCCGTTCCATCTGGGGCACCCTCGAGCACCGCTGGTTTGCGCTCGAGGGGTTGTTCAACCTCCTCTCGCTGGGCTTCGCCGCGTTTGTCGATTACGGGGGCGCCTGGTACCCCGATCAGGAGGCGCGCTTCGGCGGCAACATCGGCATCGGGCTGCGACCCGGCGGCGCGCTCAGCACCGCCGCGCGCACCGGGCGGATCGACATCGGGTACCGCTTCGGGGAGGGATCGGACGTGGGGAGCCGCCTGGTGCTGACGTTCGGCGGCTCGATCGTGTTCCCGTGGGTCAAGGACCCGGGGGCGATCGTAAAGAAGGAAGGCGCATAACCTAGGGCTCCAGCGCCTCCTCGATCGCCGCCCGCCGCTCGGGCGCCAACTCCGCCAGGCGCAGCGCCGCCCGCGCCAACTCGCGATACAGATCCCGCACGTCATCGGGTAAGGCCGTCAGGTGCCGACGCACGGTCTCGGCGTCTCCGCGGGCGACGGGTCCGGTGAGCGCGCTGCCCGGCCCGTCGGCGAGCGCCTTCTCGAGCGCCGCCGACATCAACGGGCCGAGCGCCGCGCGCGCCTGCTCCGGGCTCATCCCCGCTTCCCCAAGGAGCCCCTCGGCCACACCCGCCAGCGTCGCCAGATAGTTGGACGCGAACACCGCGGCCGCGTGGTACACGGCCCGCCGCTCCTCGGGCACCTCTACCGGTACCAGACCCACCGAGCTCGCCAACGCCGACGCACCGGCCACCGCTTTGCTTGTCCCGCCCACACCGGCTACCGCGCCGGCGAGGCCCGCGGCGCCCTCAGCCGACGCCTCCAAGGTTTGATACGGGTGCAGCGAGCCCAGCGCCGCACCGCTGGCGCCGAGCGGCGCGAGTACGTCGATACCGAGCGCCCCCGACAGATGCAGCACGGTGTGGCTCGCGGTCACCGCGCCGGTGGCCGCCAGCGACGCTGCGACCTCGGCTACCGCGTCATCCGGCACCGCGAGCAGCACGATCTCCGCCTCACCCAGCCAGGGCGGATCATCGCCGACGGTCAGTGCGAGTGGGGGGGGTACTTCGCGGGAATGCCGGCCGTGCAGCAGCACGCGATGGCCGGCCCGGGACAGCGCGAGGCCGAGCGCGACACCAGCGCGACCCGGCCCCACGATCCCAACGGTGCTCACGGCGTGCGGCTGACCTCCGTGCCCTCGC
>JBDGYO010000534.1:0-2269 GCA_039584015.1 Gemmatimonadota bacterium
GAAAAGGAGTAAGCACTAAAATAGAGTAACTAACCAAGCACCCTGAAAAATGGGTGCTTTTATTTAACTAAATTATGAAAATATTATATAGACTATATCACATAGTAGAGTCAGAAATGATTCAGCGTGTAGACTTGCCATTTTCTGAAACGGGAATGGGTGTGGACTCAGCGCATAAAGGAACTATATTAGATGTAAGATACATCGTGAAAGATTTTGATAGCGAGGAAGAGGCTGTTCAGTTTCTATCCAATCCTAATCTTATGGTTTATGAAGAGTATGAAATTGTAAAAATATACAAATTATGAGAGCAAGCACAAGCACCCTAGCGGGTGCTTTTTTCTTCTCCCATTTGCCTGCGGCGCACTAGCCCTCCCAGTAACTCCCACCCTTGTCTTATGATTGCTTCCGCAATCAGGTTTTTGTTTACCCATCATTTTAAATAAATTATAACGTTATGAAGAATACACTTGATAGTGAGCACACACTTAAAAGCAGAATTGACAACGCAGTAAGCTTTGTCCCAAATGATGATAGCCAATTGGCAATTGTTCCATTATCAATGTTAATGCAACTTGCATCAAGGTTGAAGACCGGGTCACAATCAAGCATCATATATGATTTCAAATTAGCTCTTGGTAAAGTTAGACACGATGATGATGGTCTTGAAAAGGCTGTAGTACTTGCACAGGAATTTGTTGATTTTCACAAGACTGTGTATCACGCTAATGAAGTGATAAGAGAATATAAAAGAGAGAATCCTAGACCAAGTACTAAGCAATTAGCATCTTTGATTTGTAGGAGTATTAACGCTAAGTTAAGACCAATTAGTTGGGAAGAAGATGTGGTAATTGTAGATGATATACCATATCTAATAGGCCCAATGAGAAGATATGTTCATAAAATACATAATGGATATTGGGAAACATTTGTAATAGCGGGTTAATAGCTCGCTTTTTTTTTAAAATAGTTCACTTTTGTAACTTGTTGAGTATCAGCGAGTGAGTCTCGGTGCATCAGTGGGTGGAGACGGATTGTGAAGATGAGTAGTTCACTTTTTATCTTTCGTTGCACTTAACCCCACCCACTATACCGCCCCCAACAACTCTGCGCTCACTTCCGTGAGCTTAAAAAGTTTACTACGCGCTTCCGCGCTTTGCTTCTATTTACCCATCATTTTGAACAATAGATATATTATTAACAATTAAATTGAAAGGAAAAACTAAAATGGATAATTTAGTAAAGTTTAAAGCAGGTTGGGTAAGAACAACGACTTATCGAGTTAAGCAGTTATTGCAGAAATTTGTAGACGGCAATTTGGTAGAAGAAGAAACCGTAGTGCCTAAGCAGTATGCAGTATACGCAGTTTTAGAAAGCAATGCAGAAAAACTTGCAGAAATAGAAACTCGTCTTACAATACAAGGCGAAGAATACTATGAGCAAGAAGGCATTACTGATGAATTTGTGCTTAACGTAGTGGAAAATGACAACGAATTCGCAGGTTGCACAACATTTATAGCACCACAAAAGCTATTTACTTGTGGATATGCAACCATCGGAATATCTAAATCAGGTGCAAGAGCAGGTAAAATGTTTTGCAATCTTGAAGAAGATACCACTAAAAGCGATGATATGGGAATTGTGAAAAGAGAAGCATTTAAGTTAGGAATAACACAAGATGACCCAATCTTTAAGCAAGCAGTTGTGAACAATTTATTGGGAACTTGTACTTCTCAAGCAGGAAAAGATGATATGGATTACTTGAGATTAAAATCACGTAAGACAGCACCTGTTGCAGATAAGGAACCAAAGGCCAAAAAGAAAGCAGACCCTAAAGAAGCAGAGCTTAAATAGCAATAGCTTCTTGATATTAAGGCACGTGAGAGAAATCTTGCGTGTCTTTAATATTTTTAGTGTTAGGATGCCTGAGATACATATGAGCAGTGGATAATATTGCTTGTAATTTGCTGGTTTTTAGGATATTTGCGTGTGTGGTTGTGGTTGAGTAAACACTCCCTCACAAAGCCTTAATCCTAAAAATCTTCAAAAAGTCTCAAGATGCAATTAGTTAACTATTAAATATATAGATATGGAAACATTACTATTGCTATTAGAAAAGATTGTTTTGCTTCTACTTATAGTTCTTTATGTCTACTCTGTTGAGTACATTGGTATCCGCTATGTTGTCCGTAGCCGGAGATACCGCAATTGGCCACTCAGAGTTAGTCACATAGTAACCCTTTATGTTTTAGCATTACATTGTTTATAC
>JBDGYO010000127.1:0-7051 GCA_039584015.1 Gemmatimonadota bacterium
GCCGAAACGTGATTTCCTTCAGGTACCCGACCTCACTGCCGACGAGATACGAGAGCTGTTCGACCTCGCCCTCCAGATGAAGGCGGGGAAGTACCGCAAGCAGCCGCTCGCGGGCAAGACGCTCGGGATGATCTTCACCAAGAGCAGCACCCGCACTCGCGTCTCGTTCGAGGTGGGCACGTACCAATTGGGCGGACACGCCCTGTTCCTGTCCGCGCGCGATCTCCAACTCGGGCGCGGCGAGCCCATCAAGGACACCGCCAGGGTGCTGTCGCGCTACGTCGACGGGATCATGATCCGGACCTTCGATCACGACGACGTGGTGGAGTTGGCGCAGCATGCCGCCATCCCCGTGATCAATGGACTGACCGATTACCTCCATCCCTGCCAGGTGCTGGCCGACGTGCTCACGCTGCAGGAGAACCTCGGCGGGTGGGACGGGAAGGTGGCGGCCTGGGTGGGAGACGGGAACAACGTCGCCAACTCGTGGCTGCACGCGGCCGGCGTCCTCGGGTTCGAGCTGCGCCTCGCCTGTCCCGAGGGCTTTGAGCCCGCGCGCGACGTGTTCGATCGCGCCAAGCAGCTGGCCCCCGTGTCCATCTACGAGGATCCCGAAGAGGCGGTGCTGGGCGCGCACGTCGTCAACACCGATGTGTGGGCCTCCATGGGGCAGGAGGGCGAAGCCGACACCCGCAAGCTCGCGTTCAAGGGCTTCACGGTCGACGCACAGCTCATGAAGCTCGCGGCGCCCGATGCGATCTTCCTCCACTGCCTCCCCGCGCATCGCGGTGAGGAAGTCACGGACGAGGTGATCGAGGGTCCGCAGTCGCGCGTATTCGATCAGGCAGAAAACCGGCTTCACGTGCAGAAGGCGCTGCTCGTGAAGCTCATGGGTTGAGAGGATAGACGATGAGTGGAGAGAAGCTGCAACGTACACCGTTTCATGACCTGCACGTCGCGCTCGGGGCGAAGATGGTGCCGTTCGCCGGGTTCGAGATGCCGGTGCAGTACCCGGCGGGCATCACGAAGGAACACGGCGCGGTGCGCACTGGGGTGGGGGTGTTCGACGTGTCGCACATGGGGGAGTTCGAGTTCACGGGTCCCGACCGCAACGCGTTCGTCAACCGCCTCACGAGCAACGATGTGGCGGCGCTGGAAGACGGCCAGGCCCAGTACTCCGCGCTGCTCAACGACGAAGGCACGTTCATCGACGACTGCATCGTGTATCGGTTCGATGACAAGGTGATGATGGTCGTCAACGCCGCGAATCTCGAGAAGGACTGGGAGCACGTCGTCGCCAAGAAGGAGAGCGTGAACTGCCGGGTGAAGAACATCTCCGACGAGGTGGCGCTGCTCGCCGTGCAGGGGCCGAAGAGCCAGGCGTTGGTGCAGGGGCTCACGCAGACGAACCTCGCTGACATCGCCTATTACCACTTCGCCGTCGGTGAGGTGGCCGGCGTCGAGTGCTTCATCGCCCGCACCGGATACACCGGTGAGGACGGCTTCGAGCTGTTCTTCCGCTCCAAGCATGCCGAGGGCATGTGGCACGTGCTGGTGGGCCAGGGGCGGGGGGAGCCCTGCGGGCTCGGCGCACGTGACCTACTGCGCCTCGAGGTGGGCTATCCCCTCTACGGTAGCGACATCGACGACACGACCAACCCGTACGAGGCCCGGCTCGGGTGGATCGTGAAGTTGAACAAGGGAGCGCCCTTCATCGGGAAGCACGCGCTCGACGCGATCAAGGCCAAGGGGGTCACGCGCAAGCTCGTGGGGTTCGTGACCGCCGAGCGGACCATTCCGCGCCACGGCTACGACGTGTACCTCAAGGACCACAAGGTCGACATCGTGCGCAGCGGCGGCTTCAGCCCCGTGCTCAAGCAGGGGATCGGCACGACGTATCTGCCGACACACTCGATCGATCCTGGGACCAAGATCGAGATGGACGTCCGCGGCAAACGCGTCGGCGCCGAGGTGGTGAAGCTGCCGTTCTACACGGAAGGAAGCATCAAGCGGAACTAGGAGACCGGTCCGTGTCCTCCCCTATTCGTGTGGCCGTGCTCACGGTGTCCGACCTCGGTGCCGCCGGGGAGCGCGAGGACGTGTCGGGCGACGCCGTGGTGGCGTGGGCCGGCGAGCGGGGGTTTGATGTGACTGCCCGCGAGATCGTGGCTGACGAGTCCGACCGCATCGCCGGGTTCCTGTCCCGCTGGGCCGACGACGGCGTCGCGGATCTCATTGTGACCACGGGAGGCACCGGGCTTGGGCCGCGGGACGTGACGCCCGAGGCGACGCGCGCGGTGCTCGACCGGGAGGCGCCCGGCATCGTGGAAGCGGTCCGCGCCCGGGGGCATGCGAGCTTCCCGCGCAGCGTGCTGTCGCGTGCGGTGGCGGGCACGCGAGCGGCCGCGCTCATCGTCAACCTGCCGGGGAGCCCGGGCGGCGTGAAGGACGGCATCGCGGTGCTCGACCCCCTCATGGAACACATCGGACAGCTGCTGCGAGGCAAGCGGACGGATCACGAATGACCGATCGTGTGCTGTTGACGATGGACGACCTCGAGGCAGCGGTGCAGTCGAACGCCGCGTTCGAGGCGGCGGGGCTCGAGACCACACTGGTGTCGTCACAGGACGACGCCCGGGTGGTCTTCCGCAGCGCCGATCCCGACATCGTCATCCTCACGGGGGCCCTGCACGAGCAGCGTGCCGCGATGCTGGTCGCCATGGCACGAGACCGTGCCGTCTCCACCCTCGGACTCATCGAGCAGACCGACCCCGATCCGCTACAGCTGGCCCAGCAACGCGGGCTCACCGCCTGGATGGTGAAACCCGTGGACCCGCGCGACGTGGTCGCAGCGGCTGGCCGGGTCATCGCCCGGCGGCGGCTGCAGGAGCACACCGGAATCCTGGGCGAGAGCCCGGCGATCCAGGAAGTGCTGGTCAAGATCGAGCAGATCGCGCCGGCCTCGAGCACAGTGCTGATCGAGGGAGAGTCGGGCACCGGGAAGGAACTCGTGGCCCACGCCATCCACCACCTCTCGCCGCGCCGCGACCAACCCTTCGTAGCCGTGAACTGCGCGGCTCTGCCGGAGACGCTGCTGGAGTCGGAGCTGTTCGGGCACGAGAAGGGGGCGTTCACGGGCGCTGCAGAGCGACGGCTCGGCCGGTTCGAGCTGGCCGACAAGGGGACGCTGTTTCTGGACGAGATCGGCGACATGCCGCCGTCGCTGCAGGTGAAGCTGCTCCGCGTGCTCGAGAACCGGACGTTCTTCCGGGTGGGGGGCACGCAGCCGATCCGAGTGGACGTACGGGTCATCACCGCCACGAACCGCTCGCTGCGGGAGGCCGTGAGCCTTGGTGACTTCCGCGAGGATCTGTTCTACCGGCTCAACGTGCTCTACATCTACCTGCCGCCGCTGCGTGAACGGAAGAGCGACATCCCCATTCTCGTGAAGCGGTTCGTGAAGGACCTGAGCAAGGAGCACGGGCGCGAGTTCCGCGGCATCGCTCCGGAGGCCATGCAGCTCCTGGTGGATGCGGATTGGCCCGGGAATGTGCGGGAGTTGCGCAATCTGATCGAGTCCATGGTGGTGTTGGCGCCGGGGCGGGAGATCGGGCCCAGCGACATTCCGAGCGAGGTGCGGGAGGGTGGCACGCGACTCTTGCCCATGCGGGTGCCCGAGTCGGTGCGCAGTGTGCCGGGCCAGGAGCTGGAGTTCATCTTCCGCAGCCTCATGGATCTCAAGCTGCAGATCGAGGACCTCAAGCGGCGGATCGACGAGGAGCCGCACCGGGTGGAAGTGGTGGATGTGAGTCGCAGAGTGCCGTTCGAAGAGTACCCCGCGGGTGAGATCGTGGAGCTCGAAGAGGAGGCACCGGCGACCCGCGACGACCACCTGCGCGTGGTGTACCGTCCGGGCATGCGCATGGCCGACGTGGAACGCGCCGCCATCGAGGCCGCACTGGCGGAGACCCGGGGCAACCGGCGCCGGGCGGCCGAACGCCTGGGGATCGGCGAGCGGACGCTCTACCGCAAGATCAAGGAGTACGATCTGGGGTAGCGCGCCCTAATCCCGCTCCACGTACTCCAGCAGTTCCCCCGGCTGACAGGAAAGCTCCCGACACAGCGCTTCGAGGGTGGAGAAGCGAACCGCACGCGCCTTGTTGGTCTTGAGGATCGACAGGTTCACGATGGTGATCCCCACGCGCGCGGCGAGCTCTGTGAGGGTCATTTGGCGCTCGAGGAGGAGCCGATCCAGCCGCACGATGATAGTCATGGGATTATTGTAAAACAATAAGGCGTTATTGTAAAACATATAACCACCAAGGCCTCCCGGCGACGCGGCCTCAAGGGGGCGCACCAGGGTGCGCCAGGGCTCCAAGGCGCTCCCTGGACCGCCGTTTGCCGGTGTGGGGGAGAGGTATCGGGGTGCCGTTCCCGGTGCTATCCTAGAGGCTATCTCGTGGCCATCCGGCCGCCCCCCTAGGACCCGTGGGGCCCTCCAAAACGGGCTCGAACAGGGGGCGGGCTGGACTATGCCAACCTATTGACAGGACGTCACTTGAGGCCCATAGTGTCCGTCGCCCTGCGAACCTCGTTTGCACCGGCCCAGCGCCCAGGCCAGCCGAGACGTGCGCTTTGAGATAAACGACAAGTGCGTCAGCTGCCTGGCATGCGTGAGGGTATGTCCGGCGCAGGCGATCGCGGTCGACGGCGACGACGTCCGCATAGTCGACGAGTCGTGTATCCGTTCGGGAGCGTGTGTCCCGGCGTGTCCGCACGATGCCATCGACGCCGTCGGCGACCTCACCGAGGCGCTGACACTGGCCGCCCGCGGGGATGCGGTGTTGGTGTTGAGTGTGGAAGCGGAAGTGCACTTCCACCCCCATACACCCGAGCAGGTCGTAAACGCCTGCTACGGAGCGGGCTTCAGGACGGTACACCGCGGCGTCCTGGGCGACGAGCTGGTCGCCGAGGAGTACCGTCGGCTCTTTGCAGATCCAGGATGGGGGACGATGGTGCGCTCCACTTGCCCAGTGGTGGTGGAGCGAATCCGGCACGACTACCCGGAACTCGTGCCGTACCTCGCACCGGTGAAGACCCCGCTGGCCGCGGAGGCTGCCTACGTCCGCGAGCTGTACGGGTCCAGTGTCCCGATCGTGTACGTGGGCGTGTGTGTCGGCGAAGCCGACGGTGACGTGGCCGCGCTCATCACGTTCGACGAGCTGGCGGAGTTGTTCAGGGTGCGGGGCGTGGATGTGGCGCAGCAGCAGCGGTACTTCACGCGCATTCCGGAAGTGCGGCAGCGTCACGTGAGCACGGCGGGCGGGCTGCCGCTGCCGGTGCTCAAGCTGGAGCCGCAAACGAGCCGCCGGTTCCGCAAGGTGCGGGGGCTCCAGGCGCTGAACGTGATCGCGCAGGCCGTGGCGGTGGACGGGGTGGACCTGGGGTTCGTGGACATCCTGCCGTGCGAGGGATGCCTCGATCACCCGCTGCTGGGGCCGCCACACGAGCTGTTCCGGCGCCGGCGCATGGCCGAGGAGGCCGAGCCGCCCCGCAGCCCGATCCCGGTGGTGGAGCCGGATGTCCGGGTGATGGTGGGTGCGTCGTTCGAGTTCTTCCACAACGGACGTCGGCCGTCCGACGAGGAGCTCGAGGACGTGATCGATCGGATCGGCACGGCCCCGGGCGGGGCGCACTGGGACTGCGGGGCCTGCGGGTATGCCAATTGTGTGACGTTCGCCACGGCGTTGTTGTGCGGTAGGGCAACGTTTAGACAATGCCCGCCCCACATGGAGCGTCGGGCAGAGGAGGCGAGCCGCCAGGCCGCTATCGATGAGCTCACAGGGCTTTCGACCTATCGAGTGCTCCAAGACCGCCTCTCGCAAGAGGTTGCGCGGAGCGAGCGAACGCAGGAGCCCTTCGGACTGCTGTTTCTCGACCTCGACCGTTTCAAATTGGTCAACGACCACCATGGACACGAGGCGGGAAACGAGGTGCTAGCGTCGGTGGGCCGCGAGCTCACGCGGGTCGTGCGAAAGACCGATGTGGCGGCGCGGTACGGGGGCGACGAGTTCGTCGTCATCCTGGTGGGGACCGCGACCGAAGGGGTGCGGCACGTGGGTGAGGTGGTGCGGGAGTCGGTGGAGGCCGTGGGCCGCGCGCTGGGATATACCGAAGGAGCGGTGACCGTTTCGGTGGGGGCTGCCAGCTACAACCCTCTCACGGGCGAGCCCCTGGATGCGCTCGACATCGCCGACAAGGCGCTGTACCGGGCCAAGGCAGCGGGCGGGAACCAGGTGGTGATGGGCAACGGCGGAGGTGAAGGCAGCGTAAGTCTAAGTCAGCCTTAACGATCCACTTACGGACTTTTCACGGGCGTTCTAGTTACATGCCCTCAGGGGTGCGCCCGCAACGCGAATAGAGGAGCCGTGGTCAGCCCAACAGACCCGAGCATGCAGCCTGCGGCTGCGCCGGACGTACCCGACACCGCACGCCGTGACCCGTGGGGCGTCAAGCGGGCCGAGAACCTGCTGTCGAGCCTCCAGGGTGTACTGTCGGCGCGGGTGGAAGTCTCGCCCGTCGGTGAGGTCACGGCGGTGCATATCCTCACGCACGCCGGCGGCTCTCCGAAGCAGATGGTGCGCAACGTGGAGAGCGCGCTGCTCGCGCAGCTCGGGCTCAAGGTGGACCACCGGAAGATCAGCATTGCGCAGACGGCCGAGGTCAAGCCCATCGAGGCGCTCGAGAAGTCGGCCGTGCGCGACGAGGCGCTGCGACGCAAGGTGATCTTCAAGACGATCGAGATCGCTCCGGCGAGCAACCGTCGGGTGGTGGTGCGGGTCACGCTGGCCGTGTCGGGCGACGAAGCCTCGGCCGAAGAGGAAGTGGCGGACACGCCCAAGTCCCGCATGCAAGCAGCGGCGCGGGCGTCGCTCAGCGTGCTGGACCGGCTGCTCGCGGGCGGCACGCTCGAGCTCGAAGGCATCAAGCAGGTCGAGGAGTTCGACTCGAACGTCGTGATGGTGGGAGTGCATGCCGTGGAAGGTCGGGA
>JBDGYO010000128.1:0-7044 GCA_039584015.1 Gemmatimonadota bacterium
CCAGCGCTCCGCATCCACCCAGATGCGGCGCTGCGGGTACGCCAACCCGCGCCGCTTGCCGGTGAGATACAGGACGTAGGTGGGGCGCCCATCGAGCGGCTCCTCACGCTCGATCACCGCATCGTAGTCGTTCTCCATGCTGGGGTTGTCGCTGGCGTCCCCGTACGAGAAGTCGCTGCCCATGAGCCCCTGTTCCAGCATGCGGCCCTGGATGCGGACACTGCGCGCGGCGCGCGGCAGGTAGATCCACATCTTGTCGTCCACCCGCAGAAAGCGGCTGCCCGCGTCGCGCGGCGGCGACGTGAACTCCAGGAACGAGCGCTCCTCCCCCTCGGCCCACGACTCGAACTCCAAGTCGCGCACGTCCCCTTCGCGATAGGTGATGCTCATGATCGCGCGGGAATGCACCGTGCGGATGGTCATGTTCTCATCCACCCGCTCGAGGATCCGCTCTGCGGTGATCTGCCCGTGGGCTGGCCCGGCTGTGAGGGCGACGAGCGCCGTGGCGAGCGCGACGGCGTACAGCTTCGGAGATCTCATCCCCGCAGCGCCTCGGCCGGGGTGAGGCGCGCGGCGCGCCACGCCGGGTAGAGTGCTGCGATCACCGCCGCGACCATCCCGATCGCCGCCGCCGCGATCACGAACCGCAGCTGCCAGTCGGGATAGAAGATGCCCTGGAACGGGATGTCGATCGCCTCCATGGCGGTGCTCACGTCGATCCCCGTGCGCTCGAGCCAGAGGGCGAACCCCGTGCCCAGCGCCCCGCCCGCGACAGCACCCATGATCCCGATCACGAGCCCCTCCGTCAGGACCAGCGCCACGATATCGCTGCGCCGCATGCCCAGCGCCGCCTGCATGCCGAACTCCTGCGTGCGCTCCATGACGCTCATCAGCATCGTGTTGACGATGATGAGGGAGGCCATGAGCAGCATGATGAAGAGCATGACGCCGAACGCGGCCTCGGCCACCTGCATCATGCTCGCCAGCATGCCCTGCTCTCTCCACGAGCGGACCTCCACTCCGCCGGGAACCAGCGGGTCCAGCTCCGCCTGCAGGTCCCGGGCGAGCGCGGGCGCCGCCTCGGGGTCTTCCATGAACACGAGAATCTCCGTGCTGCCGCCCAGCAGGTCCACCAGCTCCTGTGCCTGATCCAGCGGCGCGATCAGGATGGTGTTGTCGAGCTGCGCCATGCCGGAGGCAGCGAGACCCGTCACCACCACGCTCAGCCCGCCCAGCGACCGGTACGCGGTCTGCCCCAGCAGCACGACCGTGTCGCCCACGCCCACCTGTAGCTTCTCGGCGAAGCGCCTCCCCACCAGGATCTCGGCCGATCCGGATTGGGGAAGCCGCCCTTCGCTCACCATGGCCGCAGGATCCAGGTACCCCTGCTCCCGCTCGAGGTCCACACCCCACAACAACCCGCCCCGGTTCGAGCCGGCACCATCCACCAGCACCGGGGCCTTGATCCTGGGGAGGACCTGCTCCACGCCGGCGCGCACCCGCACCGCGGCCACGAGCTCCTCCACCCGTGGCAGGTTGAAGTACACGGGCATGAATCGCTCCCGCGCCGAGTACCCGTCGCGGCGAATCTGCACGTGGCCGGATTCAATGCGCGCGTACGTGTCGAGGAAGTCCTCCATGATCCCCGTGATGTGAGCAGGACCATAGGTCAGCGCCGCCACGGCAACCATCACGGCGGTCACGGTGAGCAGCGTGCGGCGCACCTGCCGCCGCGTGTTGCGCCACGCCAGGCGCAGCAGGGGGATGCGCCGTCTCGGCCTAGGCATGGCGCAACGCCTCCACCGGGGGCTTGCGACTCGCTCGCGCGGCGGGATAGAGTGACGCCGCCGCCGCGGCAACCCCGGTCGCCAGCCACACGACTACCAGCACGCCGGGCTCGAGCGCCGCATACATGCGGTCCTTCACCGGATAACCGATGTCCATGTCACCGTACAGGGCGGCGATGTTGATCCCCTCCGACGCGAGGTAGGCGATGAGCACCAGCGCGAGTAGCGAGCCGACCGCGCCGCCCAATAGTCCCGCCAGGGCACCCTCAGTGAGAAACAGCTTGCGCACGCCCCCGCCGCGCAATCCCATGGCCATGAGCATGCCGATCTCGCGGGTGCGCTCGAACGCCGCCATGAGGACCGTGTTGGTGACGCCAACCAGCGCCAGCAGCACGAAGATGCTGAGGAGCACCAAGCTCCCCATCCGCTTCATGGCGGCGAACGCGAGGAAGTCGGCCTCGGCCTCACGCCAGCCCTTCACCTCATAGCCGAGTTGCTCGACCGCCTCCGCCAGCGCGCGGAGCGTGGCCATCTCACGTGCCGCCAGCGAAAACCGCACGGCCACCTCGGTCGCCTCGTCACGCAGGTCCAGCATGTAGCGGGCCGATTCCAACGAAACGAGGAAAGTGTTGCGGTCGATCACGGGATTTCCCGTCCCGACGATTCCCACGATGGGCAGGTCGAGTGCCTCGTATGCGCCGTCCCGGGTCTTGGTGAGCACCGTGAGCCAGTCTCCCACGCCCACGCCGAACAGCTGCGCCAGACCGGAGCCGAGCAGCATCCCCTCCTCACCCGGCCGCAGGAACTCCCCGGCCACGACGGCCTGCGGGATGCGGAACACATCGGTGTCCGTGCCGGTGAGCTCGATACCAGTGCCGAGGCACGCCACTTGGTCCACGCCGTCAGACAGACTCGCCTGGAACACGAGTCGCGGCGTGGTGGCCGCCACACCTGAAACCTGCCGCACCGCAACCTGCAGTGCCTCCAGGTCCGTCAGCGTGTAGTCGAGTGGCAGCTCTTCCCGGTTCTCGAAGTAGCCCACGGCGTAGAGCTTCGCGTGGGCCGTCTGGTAGTTGATCAGGTTGTCGTACGACTGCCGCTCGACACCGATCGTCACGGCTATGCTCAGCTGGAGCAGCAGCACGGCCAGCGAGACGGTGACCGCCGTGATCCAGGTGCGGCGGCGGTTGCGCCGCAGGTTGCGCCACGCGAGGCGCAGCGTCGCGAGCCAGCCGATTCGACCCGGCAGCGTCTCAGGTGTCATGACGCACCCCGACCTGCCTCTCGTCGGAGCCCACCTCACCGTCCTGCAACCGCACCAACCGCGTGGCATGGCGCATCACCAGCGGGTCGTGTGTGGAGAAGACGAATGTCGTGCCGCGGCTCTCGTTCATCTGCTGCATCAGCCGCATGATCTCCAGCGCCGTGCCACTGTCGATATTCGCCGTGGGCTCGTCGGCCAGAACCAGCGTCGGGTTCTTCACGAGTGCCCGGGCGATGGCGACGCGCTGCTGCTGCCCGCCGCTCAACTCCGTGGGTCGTCGCTCGGCCAGGCCGTCGAGCCCGACCTCGCTGAGCAGCTCGTCCACCCGCCGACGGCGCTCGCCCCGGTCCGCGACGCCCTGGAGCTGCAGCGGAAACTCGACGTTCTCCCGCGCCGTGAGGACCGGGATGAGGTTGAAGGTCTGGAACACGAACCCCAGGTGCGTGTTGCGGAAGTCGGCGAGGGTTCTGGGAGACAATCCTTCGGTGGTGCGCTCGCCGATCTGCACCGTCCCGGCACTCGGGGTGTCGAGGGCGCCGAGCAGGTTCAGCAGCGTCGTCTTGCCCGAGCCCGACGGCCCGGCAATGGAGAGAAACGCACCGCTCTCGATGTCCAAGCTCACACCGCGTACGGCGTGCACCTCGACGTCCCCGGTGCGGTAGATCTTCTTCACTTTATCGAGCCTGGCAGCAATCGTCATCGTGTGTGCTCCTGTCCCTACCGGCCTCGCGCTACCGCTTCTTCCTCGGCAGTGCGGATCACTCCAGAGGACCCACCGCCGCCTCCACCGCCTCCAGGATCTCGCACGACTCCACCACCTCGGCCATGCGGGTGTGGTCGGGCGCCAGGGGACGGTCCTCACCCAGGTGTTCCACATGGCGGCGCACCACCTCGCGCGCCGCGGCGACTCCCTTCCCGGGAGTATGACCCCGCAGATCCAGCGCCTGCGCCGCCCCGATGAACTCGATCCCCAGCACGCCGTAGGCGTTCGTTAGAATCTGCTCGTTCTTGATCGCCGTGTTCATCCCCATGCTCACGAAGTCTTCCTGGTCCGCCGCGGCGGGGATGGACTGGTTGGCCGCCGGCGCCGAGAGCATGCGCTGTTCCACGATCAGCGTCCCGGCGGTGTACTGGCTCAGCATGAGGCCGCTGTAGAGTCCCGGGTGCTCCGTGAGGAAGGGTGGCAGCCCCACCGAGAGGGCCGGATTGAGCAGCCGGTTGAGGCGGCGCTCCGAGAGCACCGAGACCATGGTGACGGCGGTACCCACCAGCTCCATCGGGAGAGACACCGGCGTGCCCTGGAAGTTGGCGCCCGTCAATACGAGATCCTCGTCGGCAAAGAAGATCGGGTTGTCCCCCACGCCGTTGAGCTCGATCTCGACCTGACTCCGCGCGTACGCGGTCGCGTCGTGCGCCGCACCGATCACCTGCGGCGTGCTACGCATCGAGTAGGCGTCCTGCACCCGCTTGCGCTCCGATGCGAGCGTCTCGCTCCCCTCGATGCACTGCATGATGGCCCTGGCGCTGCGTACCGCACCGGCGAACCCGCGTGCCTGGTGCAGCCGCACGTCGTAGGGCTTCATGTTGGCATTGAGGGCCTCCAGCGTCATGGCCGCCGCGATCTCCGCCTGCTTGAGCCAACGATTGGCGTCGTACAGGTGGAGCGCGTTCATCCCGTTCAGCACGTTGGAGCCGTTGATGATGCCGAGGCCGTCGCGCGCCTGGAGCACCTCCGGCTCGAGCCCCGCACGTTTCAGCGCCTCCGCTCCGGCCAGCAGCTCGCCACCATACCACGCCTGCCCTTCGCCCATCACCACGAGCGCGATCTGCGACATGGGAGCCAGGTCACCGCACGCGCCGACCGAGCCCTTCTGGCACACATACGGCGTCACGCCCCGGTTCAGCATCTCTACCAGCAGCCGCGTCACCTCGAGACGCAGGCCGGAGCGTCCCTTGGCGTGCACGTTGATGCGCGACAGGATGGCGGCGCGGACGTACTCCGCGGGCGCCGGGTCCCCGATGCCGGCCGCGTGATTGTAGATCAGATACCGCTGGAAGTCCTTGACCTCATCTTCGCTCAAGGCGGTCTCGGAGAACTCCCCGATCCCCGTGTTGATGCCGTACATGACCTCGCCCGCCGCGAGCTTGTGCTCCAGCATCGCGCGGCAGTCCCGGATGCGCTGTTCGGCTTCCGGCGCCAGCTCGACCTTCGCGCCACCCCGCGCGGCCTCAACGACTCGCTCGATCGTGAGCCCGGTCCCATCCAGCATCAGCGCCATGTCGACCTCGGAAGGAATGCTACCGGTGGTAAGTTAGCCGCGCGTCGCCGCATATGAGGCCCTGGCGCGACCGGTTCGCTACTCGATCTCCAGCGTGAGATCGGCGGCCGCGACGCTGTGGGTGAGCGCCCCGATCGAGACGAAGTCCGCGCCGCGGTCGGCGTAGGCCCGCGCCGCCTCCACGGTGATCCCCCCCGTCGCCTCGATCTCGATCTCGGGGGCGAGCCCGCGCGCCAGCTTCACCAGCTCGGCGAACGTCTCGGGGGGCTGGTTGTCGATCAACAGGCGATCGGCGCCCGCTCGACACGCAGCCTCGACCTGCGCCGCCGACTCCACCTCGATCTGCACGGCCTGGGCGCCACGCTCGCGGGCCTCGCGGCACACCTGCTCCAGGGAGCGGCCGGCGCGACCCAGTGCCACCCAGTGATTGTCCTTCACCATGACGACGCGCTCGAGTCCGACCCGATGCAGCGCGCCTCCCCCCGCGAGCACCGCGCGGATGTCGAAGCTGCGCAGCCCCGGCGCCGTCTTGCGGGTGTGGAGCACGCGGCACCGCGTGCCGGCGACCGCATCGACGAAGCTCCTGGTCGCCGCCGCGATGCCGCAGGCACGCTGCAGCAAGTTGAGCAGGGGCCGCTCGGCACGGAGCATCGCCGTGAGGTCCCCGCGCATGGCACCCAGCACCGCGGACGCCGGAACGGCCTCACCTTCGTCGACCTTCCACTCCACTCCATCACATCCCGCCTCGCGCGCAACCGCGCCGGCGTACGCCAGGCCCGCGGCGACGGTCGCCGTACGGGCGCGGATCGCGGCCGCGCCAAACGCGCCAGGGGGAACGGTCAGGTCGGTGGTGAGGTCGGAACCGTCCTCGGTGAGGAGGCGCCGGGCGAGCTCTTGTGCGTCGGTCTCGAGGTCGGGAAGGGCAGCGGCGTCCGGATCGCCGGGGTCAGCCAATCGCCACCATCCGGTCGAGCGCCGTGCGCGCCCGTTCGGCGATCTCGGGGGGCACCGTCACGACATGCTCGTCGTTCCGCAGCGCGTTCCACACCGCGGGCAGCGTGATCGTCTTCATGAAGGCGCAGTTCGCCTCCGGATCGGCCGGCAGGAACTCCTTGTCGGGGGCGACCTGCCGCATGCGATGCAGAATGCCCACCTCGGTCGCCACGATGTAGCGCGCGGCTCCGTTCTCCCGCACCCGGCGGATCATCCCCTCGGTCGACGTGATGTGCACGCCCGCGGGATTCACATCCCCGCGCCCCATACCGTAGATCACCTGTCCGGCACAGCCGCACTCCGGATGCACCAGCACATCCGCGTCGGGATAGAGATTCCGCGCTCGGTTGAGGGTCCGGGGGTTGATCTCCGCGTGCACGTGGCACTCCCCCATCCACACCTCGATGTTGCGCTCGGG
This sequence comes from Gemmatimonadota bacterium, assembly GCA_039584015.1. Lineage (GTDB taxonomy): Bacteria > Gemmatimonadota > Gemmatimonadetes > Gemmatimonadales > GWC2-71-9 > WVYX01. The sequence goes on from JBDGYO010000128.1 coordinate 6,742, forward strand.
ACGCAGCCGCTTGATGTGCGCCCCGAGGAAGAAGTCGGGGAGGAAGAGAATCCCACGGTCCCGGGGCAGCGCGTCGATCACCTCGACGGCGTTCCCGCTGGTGCAGCAGTAATCCAGCTCCGCCTTCACCTCGGCGCTCGTGTTGACGTAGCCCACGGCGAGATAGTCCGGGAACTCCGCCTTCCAGCGCCGCACGTCCTCGGCGGTGATGGTGTCGGCCAGCGAGCACCCCGCCCTGAGGTCGGGCAGGAGCACCTTCTTCTCGGGCGACAGGATCGCCGCGGTCTCCGCCATGAAGTGGAC
>JBDGYO010000535.1:0-3106 GCA_039584015.1 Gemmatimonadota bacterium
TGGGTGTCCCCATTCGGGCACCCGTTCCCCCAAGATGGGCCTAGCGCCGGGACGGCGAAGAGCACAGCCTTCCTGTGAAGAGGGCGATGTCATCCAGCGTATCGAATGGCGAGCTGCCGAACAGTGATTGCTACGCGTATGTACGATTTGCCACAGGCATGACCGACACGAAGAACACACGAGAGTACCGCCCCGACACAGGTGAGGAGTGGCGGGCCCTCGGGTTCTACCACGAGCCCAACAAGGCGCACCGCGTGTGGCGACTGGTTGGCTCCGCTTCAGGATTGCGTACGATCGTACGCATGCTCGCCTCGCAGGCGGACAAAGCCAGCGGCGAGACCGAACCCGCAGCGTTGGTAGTCGGTCCGTTCAACGATTTCCACATCCGGATCTGGGAACGGGCCGGTATAGATGACGAGAGCATTCACGGTTCGGCTGATGACCTCCGGCGCTTGAGCGAGATCATCGAACAGAAGCTCGGCGGTGCCGCCGTCGGAGCGGAGATCGCGATCGGCAACGAGTACGCCGCCGGCCTGGAGTACACGCTGCTCATCGCAGTCCGGGATGAAGAGTTCGATCCGGCGTCGCAGGTGCCCGCGATCGTCAACGTCCCGGACGATGACGGCGGCGAAATGGTCCGGACAGAGGTTTTGCCGGCGCTGCCGTTCAAATTCCGCGATCCCGCACCACTCACGGTGGGTGAGGGTCTCATTCGGCTCGAGAGCGACCGCGTTGTCATCGAGTTCCAAACGAGGGATGCCATCCTTGGCATGGTAAAGGGGGAGGTCAAGGAAGTTGGCCTTCCGTTCAATGCGATAACGTACGTGCGCTTCAAGCGAGGAGTGTTCAGCGCCGAGATCGCGATCCAGGGCCGAGACATGAAGACGATGGACGGCCTGCCGAACGTGAAGCAGGGCCGCGTGCGGCTCCGGTTCAAGCGCGACTTGCGTAGAGGCGGACAAAGGCGGACCAGGGCGGATGAGGGCGAATCTGGGAGAAGGAGGAGGAGGCAGGTCAGATTGGACCGAACCATGTGCCCAAGGTGCGCCCGAACCAAGGAACTCGGGCGTCAAGGAGGCACGAGTAGGAGGAGCGACAGCAGAGCCGCGAGCGTCCCAGCGGCGTTCGGGGCTCTTGCCGCCCGGCCCCGCGGTGCCATCGGTGGCTGGGTCTTCGCTCGGGCATCCGACGGCGCGCAGCCAATGGATCGCCACCTGTTCAACAAGTGGTTACGAATGGCGGAAGTGCACGCGGACCTTCCGAAGTTGAAGGGCGGCCTTTGGCATCCCTACCGTCGAAAGTGGGCGACGGAACGCAAGCATCGCTCACCTACGGATGTGGCCGCAGCCGGCAGCCGGGGGCTGGAGGGACGTCGACACTTTGCTGCGGTGCTACCAACAGCCCGACGACGAGAGCCTGCTGGCAGTCATGAGTGAGGGCCGCAAGCTCCGTGAGCGGGCGACGGGCCGGTAGGAAACGGCAACCCAACGGCAACCCGCCTCGGTGGAACGAAGAAACCGATGAGGCTAAGTCCTTGCCTCATCGGCTCTTCTCAAGTCGGGACGGCGGGATTTGAACCCGCGACCCCCTGAACCCCATTCAGGTGCGCTACCGGACTGCGCCACGTCCCGTTTCTGGCCCTACCGAAATCAACGACCTTCCTTTCGACCCCCTGACGCCGCGGAGACCGCGAGCCCGCGAAGCGGGCGAGTCGGCTGAGCGGCGGATCGAGCGAGCGCAGCGAGTGCAGATCAACCCCATTCAGGTGCGCTACCGGACTGCGCCACGTCCCGAGGCTCCCAACTTAGTCGCCTCGAGGCGGAGTTGGTAGCCCTCTCGCTATTCGGGCTTCACGCGACTCACCATTCCAAGCGGCTCTCCCTCACGCACGGGTGGGGTGGCCACAACGTAATTCACTACCCCGGCGAACGGAGCACGGACCTCCTGGATCGGCTCCCCGAAGAAGTCGACGAGCGTACCGAGCAGCCCTCCCTCGGCCACGGCGTAGCCGTCACGCACGGCGGGCCGAAAGATCCCCGTCACGGGGCTGCGCAGCACCTCATAGCGGTCGAGCCACACGATGGCGCCCGGCCTCTCCACATCTCCCGGAACCATCTTCAGGTGTCGTAGCAGGTTCCACACACCGCGTTCGGCGAGCTCGACCCACGCCCGGTCGTTGGAGCCGAGCTGCCCCGTCTCGGTCGTGATGGAGGGTTTCCCCCGGGTGAGCGCCGTGTTGGAGGTGTAGACGGAGGCGCCCGGATCCGCGGGGCGGCCGCGGTCGATCACGATGTGGTCGAGTCCGAATGCAACCGCAAGTTCCCGCGATGCCGAATCGAGAGCAGCCTTGCCGGTCACCATCCAGTAGGTGTACGGCCTGAGCGCCTCGTTCCCGTCCCCGCAATGCAGGTCGATCACGTAGTCTGCCCGATCGATGACCTCCGTCGTGATGGCGTGCGCGATCCGCTCGCTCACCGTGCCGTCGGCTCGTCCGGGGTACACACGGTTCAGGTTCCTCCCGTCCACCGGGCTGTAGTACACCGTGCGCCCCAGGAACGAAGGCATATTCGCCACATGGACCATGATGACCGTGCCAGACAACGCCTCGGCATCGAGCGAGCGACGCACATGCTGGAGTGCAGTAATGGGCGGGTACTCGTACCCGTGGGTACCGGCGATCAGCGCGAGGACGGGCCCTGGCCGCGCGCCGTGCGTGATCGTGACGGGGATCCGGGTGCCCTCGTCCACCCCCGCGGGAACGTCGAGGTACCCAGACACCTGGCCTCCTGGCTCCGCCCGGAGCGGCCCCACGGCAAAGGGGCCGTGTTCCTGGGCCCGGCCCACGGAGGGGTAGGTTGCGGCGAGCAACGCCAACAGAATGAGTGTCGTGGTGAAGCGCACGATGTCCTCCGGATTCTGATGCCGGTCTCAAGGCTTGCGCGCACAGCCGGGCGGCAACTCTCGTTACTCCCTCATCCACAGCAACACGATCCCGCAGGCAGCAAAGAACTCGGGCGGCACGTCCATCCCCATGTACACCTCGACCGCGTAGACCCACGACGGTGGAATCTCCTCGAGCCCGATGCCGGGCGTCCTCTGGCCGTCC
>JBDGYO010000129.1:0-7881 GCA_039584015.1 Gemmatimonadota bacterium
CAGAGCCATGGCAGCACACGCACGGGTCTCGGGATCCGCCTTGCGACGGAGGAGCCCCCCACCCAACAGCATCCGTCGAAGCTTGGCGAGCCCCGACTGATCGGCGAGGAGGCCGTACGCCTCGAAGAAGGATTGCTTCTCGGTAAGCTCAGAAACGCGCAGGGCTCTGCCTCCAATCGCAGCCTCGATCTTGGGGAACGACCCCCGGTGCCCGTGCTCCGCCATGCACAGGACCGCCGTGCTGCGCACCTCGGCCTCGGGGTCGTCGAGGACCCGTTCCAGATGCTTCATCGCGGTCGGCGAACCGATGGCACCAAGCGCCGCCGTCGCCACCCGCCGAATCCGGGCGCTCGGATGATCCAGCAGCCCGCCAAGCGGAGGCACGAACGCGGGGAGCTTCATCTGAGTGACAAGGTGCACTGCCTGGAGCAGCAGCGCCTCATCCTCGGTCTTGAGCACGCTCATGACGTGCTCGGGATGCGCGCGGCCGACTCGTTGCACGGCATGCGCAAGCAGATCCCGTACTCGCTCGTTCTTGAGGCCGGCGAGCTGCGTCAGGACGGTCGTGAGTGCCGCTGGACGCAACTCAGAGAACAGCTCGCTCACTTCATCCTCAGTCGGATACGCCGCCGTATCGTCCAGCGACTGTAACAACTGGGCGATGGCTTCGGGTTCCGACAGCGTCGGCGGAAGATCCTCTAGCGCTTGACGGTGTTCGGGCTCCAGGGCTTCCGCCCGCTCGAGCACCACCTTCAGCTCCCGCAGGATCGTCGCCACCGAGTGGAAATCACCCTCGGCGAGCGCATGCGGAAGCAGATTCTCGATGATCGAGATCAGCCTCTCCCGCGCCGCTGCATACGGTTCCAACTCCAGGATGTCGAACAGCATCGCGAGCACAGTGGCGCGGAGATCCTGCTGGTACTCCTGGTCGATCGCGTTCCTGAGCTTGTTGATCTCGCTCTCGTCGAGGAAGTACAGCGTCGAGTCGAAGTCCTCCACCTTCAGAATGTCGGACGGCGCTTCCCCACCCTCCGGCGTCACCGTTTCTTCACCCACCAGCCGCTGGACCTCCACCGGTGCCGGACTGGCTGCGGGCACCCCCCACGCCGACTGCGGGGCGGCCGAGGGCTCAAACGACGGAACCTCCTCTTCACCGAGCTCTATGTAGGTGTAGCGGATCAGTTGGAAGTTGTACTGCCACAGCAAGGTGAGCAGATCGTCCGGGGCGTCACGTGGTAGGTGTCGAGCCTGCTGAAGCGCGTCCAGGAACCCAACAATCTCACGGTCCTCGACCCCCGGCACCATCGTGAGAGAGCGCAGGCCGTCCTTGAACATGATCCACGCCAGGCTCTCGGCCTTGTCCGGCTGGGACAGCACGACCGCCTCTTCCCACACGAGCTCCGTCTCGCTCACCTGGAATTCGAGCTCCGTCCACTCCTCCCACACGGACTCGAAGGCGGTCCTAACGTTCTCGACCGCTTTCTGGTACACCGGGTTGTTGGGGGGATAGAGCTGGAACGCCCGCAGCCCCTTGTCTAGCATCAGCATGAGGCGCTCGACCGCCGCAGTGTCGATGGCCTGCTCCGGCCCGGTCGGTTCAGTCATGAAGCATCCGCCGCATGGGGCATTCGCCTCGTTCGCGCGGCCCTCCGGAAACGGAGGGCTACTTGGTCTGTGCCAGAGCTCTCAGGGTCGCCTTCAACAACTGATCGAACCGGCCGACCGAGTCGATGTGTACGCGCTCGTCGGGCGAGTGCGGGAACTCGATCTGCGGGCCGACCGAGATCATGTCCATGCCCGGGACCTTCTCGCCGATGATCCCACACTCGAGCCCTGCATGGATCGCCTTGATCTCCGGCTCGCCTCCCAGTTGCTCGACGTGCTGCGCCTTCAGGACCTTGAGGAGGGGCGACTCCAGATCGGGCTTCCACCCGGGATAGCCATTGCCCTCCTCGACGGCGGCTCCCGCCTGATAGCCCATGGCGCGGATGCGCTGCCGCAGCGCGGTGAGCGCCGACGCCACCGAAGAGCGACTGCTCATACCGATCACCAGCGTGCCGTCCTTCACCGCGACGGTTGCAAGGTTGGTGCTGGTCTCGACCAAGTCGGGGATGTCGTAGCTCATTGCCAGCACGCCGTGGGGCAGGGCATTGAGCAGCTGCAGCACGTTCCCGGTGGTGGCGCGGTTCCACCCCTCGTCGGGCAGGTCGGTGTCTACCACCTCGAGTGCCATATCGGGATCGGCCGGGGCGAACTCCTCCTTGATCGCCTTGAACTCGCGGCTCAGCTTGCGGGCGAGCGTGATCTTCTTGCTCTTGGCGACCACGACGGTGGCCGTCGCCTCGCGGGGGATGGCGTTGTGCTTGTTCCCACCCTCGATCGAGGCGAGCCGCAGCGGTGTTTCGAGCGACACCGCATACAGGGCGCGCGCCAGCAGCTTCACCGCGTTGCCACGCTGCAAGTGAACGTCCACGCCCGAGTGGCCTCCCTTGAGCCCCCGCAGCGTCACTGTGAGGCCGACGCCGGCTGTCGTGCCGGTCCGGAGCGGTACCGTGAGCGTGCTGTCGGCGCCGCCGGCGCAGCCGACGTAGAGGGCGCCCTCTTCCTCCGAATCGAGGTTCAGCAGCCGGCGGCCCTTGAGCATGTCTCCGCTCAGCGCCGCGGCACCGGTCAGCCCGGTTTCCTCGTCCACGGTGAACAGGAACTCCAGCGGGCCATGTGCCACGTCCTTGGCTTCCATGATTGAGAGCATCGCGGCCAGCCCGATGCCATTGTCGGAGCCGAGAGTCGTGCCCGACGCCGTCAGGTACTCGCCGTCCCGCTCCGGCTTGAGCGGGTCCTTGGCGAAGTCGTGGGTCACATCGGAGTTCTTCTCATTCACCATGTCCAGGTGGCTCTGGAGAATGGTGACAGCCGCCTTCTCGTTTCCCTTGGTGGCCGGCTTGCGCACCACCACGTTGCCGGCGTCGTCGGTCTGATACTTCAGACCACTCCGCTCGGCGACTCCGATCACGTACTTCCGGATCGCTTCCTCCTCCTTGGAGCCGCGGGGAATGGTCAGGATCTGGTCGAAATGACCCCACAGGGCCGTGGGTTCCAGTGTCGATACGAAGGTCATGTCCGCTCCTCCCGTGAGGCCAGAAACGTACTGCGCAGTCCGCCGGCGCACGAGCCTGCGGGAGTGCTGGCCGGCGAGTCCGGTCCCGTCGGTTTGACAGCACTCCGTAACGGGCACTACAATGCGCGAGGTTTTTTCCCCTTATCCCGAGAACGCTTATGGCAGATCAAAAGTCGTTCACACCCTTCGTCCCCGCGACCACGAGCATGGCCGAGCTGACGGTCAAGGCGCTCGTCCTCGGCGTGATCATGGCGGTCGTCCTCGGCGCCGCCAACGCCTATGTCGGCATGACAGCGGGACTCACGGTGGCCGCCACGTTTCCGGCGGCCGTCGTCGCAATGGCCGTGCTGCGAGGCTTCGGAGGCACGGTCCTCGAGGAGAACATCGCCCGAACCACGGCTTCGGTCGGTGAGGCGTTGGTTGCCGGGGCCATCTTCACCATTCCCGCGTTCGTGTTGAGCGGGGCGTGGGACGAGCTGCACTACATCCCGAGCACGGCGATCATGCTGATCGGCGGTGTGCTCGGCGTGCTGTTCGTGATCGTGCTGCGGCGCACCCTGGTCGTGGAGGCCGACCTGCCGTTCCCCGAGGCGGTGGCCGCCTCGGAGATCGTGAAGGCGGGCCAGGGCGGCCAGACCGGAGCGATGTTCCTGTTTGCCGCGATGGGTCTCGCCGCGTTCTGGGAGCTTCTCAAGAACGTACGCGGCATCAATCTCGTGGTGGGTTACACCAACAAGTTCTTCGCGTTCGGCCGGTCCAGCATCGAAATAGTGGGGCAACGGTTCACTTACGAGGGCGGGGCGCTCGTCTTCTCTCCAAGTGCATCGCCGATGCTGATGGGCGTCGGCTACATCGTCGGCACGCGCATCTCCAACGTGCTGTTCAGCGGTGCCGTGATGGGCTGGCTCGTGCTGGTTCCGCTCGCCCTGTTCCTGAACCCGGGGCTCGGGGCGGGAGTCGCGGAGGGGCAGGCGTGGACCGACGTGGCCATGAGCGTGTGGTCGAACCAGGTTCGTCCGCTTGCGGTGGGCGCGATGATCGTGGCCGCGTTCTACACGCTGTACAACCTGCGCGGGTCGCTGGTGGCAGGCATCGGCAAGGCACTGAAGAACATCGGCCTTGCCGGCGGCGAGGGCACCGGTGATCGCACCGAGATCGACCTGCCGCTGAAGCGGATCTTCGTGGCCATCGGCGGTACGGCGATCGCCACCTTCTTCCTCTATTACTACTTCGCACAGTCGTTCAAGGGCGCGGCGGTGCTGACGCTCGTGATGGTCGTGCTGGGGTTCCTGTTCGCCGCAGTGGCCGGATACCTCGTCGCCCTGATCGGCAGCTCCAACAACCCGATCTCCGGGCTCACCCTGAGTGCCCTGCTCATCGCGGCCGTGCTGATGGTGGCGCTGGGCGTGACCAGCGTGCAGGGCGTGGCGGGCGTGCTCGGCGTGGCGGGCGTGGTGTGCTGCACCGCGGGCATCGCCGGCGACATGATGCAGGACCTGAAGGTGGGCCACATTCTGGGCGGCACGCCGTGGCGCATGGAGATCAGCGAGATCATCGGCGTGATATTCGCGGCGATGGTGCTGGCGCTGCCCCTGATGGCGCTGCACCGGGTGTACACGATCGGCTCGGCCGACCTGCCGGCACCGCAGGCCGGTCTCATGGCGCTGATGGCGAACGGCATCGTGGCGGGCGAGATGGCTTGGCCGCTCGTGATCGCCGGGATGTTCCTGGCGCTGGGATTGATCCTGATCAAGGCGCCGGCGCCGATGCTGGTGGCCGTGGGCATGTACCTGCCGTTCTACTCCACCGCCGCGATCTTCGTCGGTGGGCTCATCAAGTGGATGTTCGACCAGAACGTGAAGCGGTCGGGCATCAGCGGCGACCAGAAGCAGCGGGCTGAGAACACGGGCGTACTGCTCTCCTCGGGGTTCATTGCCGGGGAATCGCTGATGGCGGTGGTGATCGCGCTGCTCGTGATCGGTGGCGACTTTGCGCCGTGGCTGCTCGGCTTCCAGCGGATCGCCGCGGGTTTCTCGCCGAGCTTCTGGGCCAGCCTGATCATCTTCCCGGTGGTGATCTACCTGCTGGCGTTCTACACGATCAAGCGGGCCCGCGAGTAGCGCGTCCGCGATCGTCGATCGAAGACCGCCCCCCGATTCGATTGGGAGGCGGTTTTCGTTTGGGCGCTCCTGTGCCATGTTCCTGGTGTCATGAAACCACTGCGCAGGGAAGACCTCGAGCAAGTCAATCTGCTGGACATCGCCCCCGTGCGGCTCACGGAGTGGGAGGAGGAGAAGGGGCAGCTCGTGATCATCCGCCCCAAGCCGACGCGCCGCGGCGTCACTGCCATCCTGCACTGGCTACAATACTGGATGGCCGTGCCGCGTATCCGTCTCGACGATCGCGGGGCTTTCGTGTGGCGGCACCTGGACGGCGTGCGAACGGTGGGCGAGATCGCGCAGCTCGCGCGGGAGACGTTCGGTGAGAGCATCGAGCCGGCGGAAGAGCGTGTGGGGCGCTGCATGCTGATGTTTCGCCGCGAGGACCTCGTGGCGTACCCGGGGGTCGATCCGGAAGCGGAGTCCGGCTAGACGGCCTCCTCCCTCTCCTCCCTGAGGTACCACCGGAAGAACAGCACCGACGCCGTCCCGAAAATGATGAGTCCGCCCACCAGCTTCATGATGAGCCCCGCCAGCTGCTGATCCTCCCGGGCCGAGATCCCTCCCATCGGCGGCGCCAGCTCATACACGGCGTAGATCGGGTAGTCCGCGAACGTCAGGAACGCCGCGGGCACCGTGGGAATGAACACATTGAGCAGCAGGAACAGGATACGGCCCGGGTAGGAGAGGGGATGGAGCTCGGGGAGCGGTCCCAACACCTGCCACCAGAACACCAATCCGGCGAAGAGCCAGGCAGCGTCGATCCCGAACGAGCCCACCTGTGATGTCTTGAGGGTGTCCACCACCGCTGGAAGGTGCGTGGCGAGTAGCACCACGTTGAACACTGCGAACGCGATGAGTGGGCGGCTCAGGAAGCGCAGGGTGCGGTTCGCCCACGAGTGCCGCAAGGCCGCACGCAGCAGCCACCGCGGGGTGCCATGGATCAGGAGCGGCGGCGCCACCATGGTGAACAGCAGGTACTGCACCGTGTGCACGCTCACCAGGTAGCCCGCACCGAGCGGGCCCAGCGGCCAGTCCGACGCCACCCAGAGGGCCAGCACGCCGAGCAGGTACGAGATGACCTGTCCCCGCTCGGCGGGCGGTTGCTGCCCGGCGGGCGCGAGCTTCGTGAGCGCGAAGGCGTATCCGCCCAGGAGCAGCAGCACGAGGATCCACACTCCCGGGTAGGCCTGCCAGCTCCACTCCCACGGTGTGCCCTGGGCCGAGCACCACCAGGTCATCGCGCGGTGCCTTCCTCCAGCCGCTCGACCACTTCGGTGTACGTGAGCACGGGCGCTGCGAACCGGACAGTACCGCCGCGCGCGAACACGAGCGCCACGGGGACCGTCTGCCCGACCTCCAGCGGCGCCCTCAGCTCGGTGAACATGGCGTGGTAGCCGCCGGGCGCGAGTCGCACGGTGCCACCGGCGGGGATCGGCAACGCCGGCACGTGCTGCATACGGGTCAACCCGCCGTCCGTGACAACGTCATGCAGCTCGGCCTTGCCGTCGACGACCCGTATACCGAGCAGCGTATCGTCGGCCGTACCGCCGTTCACGACCGTGAAATAGAGCGACGCCACATCGGGCGCGGCCGAGGCCGGCGCGTAGGCGTCGTAGACAGAGAGGTCTCCAGACGTCGCCACGGGGATCCGGTCCGTGCGGTCCGCACACGCTGCCGACGCCAGTGCCCCGAGCAGCAGGGTCGCGCACGTAGCGCGCGTCATCGTTCGCCGCACCAGGAGCGGCAGGTCGTGAGCCCAGTCGGTTTGCCGAGTGCCGGACGGGTAGATCACGTGCGCCCGGTTGTCGGTGGTGAAGGCGAGCACCTGTGCCGCGTGACCCATGAGATAATCGGTCTCACCGGTTTCCTGCTTCACCGCGGGCGGCAGCCTGAACGAGAGTTGGATGGGCCCCACCTCATCCGGCGGTCCGATCAGCCCCACGAACGAACGGTCGAAGTTGTCGAGCCACTGCCGCAGTCGCTCCGGTGTGTCGCGCTCGGGGTCCACCGTTACCATCACGACCTTCACGCGGCCCGAGACCTGGGGCGGCAGCTTGCGCAGCACCGCGGCGATGTTCGCCATGTGGACCGGGCAGATGTCGGGGCAGTAGGTGTATCCGAAGAACAACAACGTGACGTACCCCTCGGTCTCGGGCACGAAGGCGAACGGTGTACCCTCGGTGTCGGTGAGGGTGAAATCGGTCTTGGGGAGCGGGTCGGGGAAGACCATGCCGCGCAGCTCACCCGGTCGGGGCGCGTCGCCGCGGCACGCCACCGCGCCGAGCGTGGCAACAACGGTCAGCGTTGTGAGGAGACGGACAGCCACGAGCCACCACCCATCCGTTGATCGGCGAATACGTGAACGGGGCCGAGGGGAATCTAACCCCCGGCCCCGTGGTCGGGCGGACTTCCGTTGAGGCTAGCTGGCTAGTAGGAGGACCAATTGTCCACCCAGGCGTTGCCGATCGGGGCGAAGCCGGCGAGCGACGCAAGCGCCTTGCGCACCTCGTACGAGTCGAAGTCGATGTCGATGTAGTTGCCGCCGTACTCCGAGCGGCCGATCGCAGAGTCGATCTGCTCCATCATGCCGGAGATGACCAA
>JBDGYO010000536.1:0-2526 GCA_039584015.1 Gemmatimonadota bacterium
TAGCTGCTGTCCTGTGAGGTTCAGGTGCGCCGCGAGGCTGTCTCGCTCCTGCTCGTACCATGCCTGGGCATCATCGATGCGTCTCTGCCACGCCCTGTCAAAGTCTTCCTGCTGTCGCCTGTACTGCTCCGCACGCTCAAGGTCCTCGCGGGCCTGTGCCAGTTTCAAGGCGTCAAGCTGGCGGTTGTACCACTCCTCGGCAGCTTGTTGCTGCTCTGCTCGAGCAGCGTTGAGGTCCTCCAGCTCCCAGCGATAGCGGATCTCCCGCAGCAGGCGCTCGCGCTGGTTCTGCCGCACCAGGGCTTCCCGCTGGCGCGCATAGTTCTCCTCGATGCGCTGGAGCGTTCGAGCCAGCTCGCGTCTCTGATCCGCCTCCCGCTCCTGGCGGTCGCGCTCGATGTCATTGCGCCTCTGCTGGAGCGACCTTTCCAGGTCGCTTCGTTCGTCCTCGGCTCGCTGCTGCTCATCGCGCAGCGCTATTGCACGCTGGCGCTGGGCGCGAGCGACTGCCACGGCATCGTTGCGCCGCGCGGCTTCCAGTGCTGTGTCGAGGAACTGCTGCCGGATGTCGCGGATTCGGCGCTGGTGATCTCGCTCCAGCTCCTCCCGCCGCCGCTGCGCATCGCGCTCGGCTTCTTCCGAACGCCGCCGCGCGCTTCGGCGCAGTTCTGCCTCGCGTTCAGAGGCGTCCCGTACCGCGTCCAGCCGGCGCTGCTCCGCAGAGCGTGCGAGGTCCTCAAAGCGTTGCGCCAAGCGGATGCCTCGCAGGAGCGCATCTCTTTGACGGTTGACGAGGATGTCTTCCCACCGCTTGGCGAAGTCGCGTTCGATGGCGTCCAGCCGGTCGTTGTATGCAGCCTGCAGGTCGATCAGGCGGAAGGCTTCCTGCCGCGCCCGGTCCATCGCGTCTCTTCCCACTTTTGGGCTGCATCTCGTTCGATGTCTGCCAACTTGTCCGCGTACTGGCCTTGCAGCTCCGATAGGTTCTCGAGAGTTTCCTGGAGTGCTTCCTGTCTCTGTTGTTCCAGCCGTGCGCTCTCCGCAGCCGCCTGTGCGGACTGAGCCATCGCCTGCGCACGTTCCTCCTCAGCTTGTGCCAACGCGCGCGTTACGGCACCTGCCGGGTCCAGTACGTCACGGAGGAATTGAGTAGCCCTTGCGACTCGCTGTACCAGCCGGTCAACGCGCTCGAGTGTGTCTGCGGTCGCTTCCAGCTCTGCCGCCAGGCCGCGCGAGGCGATTCCGGTGACAGACAGTATCTGTGTGAACGTCCTCCAGATATTGATGCCGGCAGCAGCGATGCGCTGCACCTGTGTGAGCACAGGGATCCACTGGCTGGCGATGGTATTGCGCACGCCCTGAATGGCCGCTCGCAGCTCAAACTGGGCTTGCAGGAACTCTTCGTACTCCTTTTGGTTCAAGGCCCCCAGGCGAGCGCCGAATCGGTCCAGGGTCGCCAGGTACTGGTTCAGGGACTGCTGTTGGTCGGTCAGGATGGGCAGTAGCTGGCGACCGGTGCGCCCGAACAGGTCCTGCGCAACCCCCGCAGTCTGTATTCCCGGTCCCAGATCTTGGAACGCGGCGTTGACATCGGACAGCAGCTCCTGAGTGGACTTGAGATTGCCATCACTGTCCGTGAGGCTGACGTTCAGAAACTCCAGTGCCTCCGCAAAGTCGCTGGTGCTCTCCTGTCCCAGCTCCTGCTCTCTGCGCAGGTCGGACACTCGGCCCAGAAACTGCGCCAGGCCCCGACTGGCTGTATTCGCACTGACACCCGATGCCTGCGCGACCTGCACCCAACCGCTGGCCTCTTCTGCCAGCAGGCCGGTCTCGGCTCTCAAGCGGCGCGTGGCCTCTGACAGCTCGATGTACTCTGCGATGGATCGCTGCACAAAGCGAACGCTCACACCTAGCGCGGTCGTGATCGCGCCGATGGCCACGGCGCTGGCGGTGAAGGAGCGCCCCAGGATGTTGACCGAGCCCGTCAAGCCTTCGATCTGCCCCTGGGCACCTTCAAATGCCTCACTCAGCGTGGCGCCGCTCAGGATCAGTTCATCGAACTTTTCGACGTTGACCCCGACCCCTTGGCTCAACCCCGCGAATGAATCCCGCAGGAAATCCAAGCCCTCTGGCGAGAGGGCTCCCGCTCGCAGAAAGTTGCTTAAAAGCTCGCTCTTTTGAGCCAGCTCATCTATGCTCTGGGCAAAACCAGCGCTCAACCTTTGCCCAGAGCGCGTCACGCCCCGAGCGGTTTGAGAGGTGATGCGGTCAATGTCTCGGACGGCGCGTTCGTATTGGCGGTAGTTGCGGTTGAATCCGCTGATCTCAAAGACCGCACGCAACCCGACTTGCGGGAACTTTTGCATCGTGTCCCTTTGCCGCTACTGCTGCGGCGCGATAGCCATCACGGTCTGGCGGTCCAGGTTGCTGCGATAGGTCGCCACCAACTGTGCCCGCTCTCCCATGTCGTACCGTCTATAGAACTCCATCTCGCTGAGGCCCATCTGGAAGGCGAGGTCGCACACA
>JBDGYO010000537.1:0-2106 GCA_039584015.1 Gemmatimonadota bacterium
AGGCGACACGATGCGGGTCGAGTATCGTCGCGGCGACGACACGCACACGGCCGACGTCGTGCTGCGACAGTTGGATTCACAGGCCTACTCCTTCGGCGTCTTCGCCGACCCCCCTAGCCGGATCAATATCCGCGAGGTCCCCGAGATCGGTGGCTACGTCGCTCCGTCGGAGTGGTCAGTCGCTGTCCCGGCGGTCGAGTGGGCCTTCCCCCATCGCTGGCTGGACATCGAGCTGGTGACGCTCGACGACGAGCTGGGGGAGTATTTCGGCACCACTGAGGGGCTGCTGGTGGTGAGTGCGCCGCGGGACGAGGAGCTCGACCTCAGGAGCGGCGACGTCATCCTGAGCATTGGTGGGCGTGAGCCCAGCGACCCACGGCATGCGCTGCGCATCATGCGGTCGTACGAGCCGGGCGAGTCGATGAGCGTCGAGATCATGCGGAACCAGCGCCGTCAGACCATCACGGTCACGGTTCCCGAGCGGGACGGCGGTTTCCTGCGGCGGAGCGAGCCCGTGCCGGACAGCTGGTAGCGCCGCGTACTCCGCGAGCCCCAGCAACACGGAGGGCGGCACCGTTGGTGCCGCCCTCGTTCGTCTGCACCTGACTGCTACGTCGCCCTACATGATCGGGAACCCCACACGGGCCATGAGCATCCACGTGCGGCTCTTGAACTCCGCCGTCGGTCGCTCTGGAATGGTCGAGAGTCCGAGGGAGTAACGACCGTCCACGTAGAGCACCACCTTGCCCAGGTTGTAGCCAACGATCACACCCAGCGGCGCGCTGAGCTCGAAGGTCTCGGCCTCCGTGATTGCCGATGACTCGGTGCACGAGGTTTCTGTGCTGCCGGCTTCGGTCACCTTGCACGAGATGTTGAATCCCAGCGTGGCGCCGACGTACGCGCCGGCCGAGAAGTTGCCGGCGTTGCCCCTGACCTGGAGCAAGAGCGGCAGCTCGAGGTAGCCCAGCTCGAAGGTGGTTACGAGGGACGTCGTGGCCGAGCGTCCGATTCCGCCCTTCTGCGTGTAGTTCAGCTCGATGTGAACGCGGGTGTTCTCGTGCAGGACAATATCGCCGTACCCACCGATCATCCCACCCCAGGTCCAGTCCCGGTTTGCGTCGGTACCGAAGTACCCACCGCTGAGTGTGCCGTAGGTCCCGCCCGCGCTGACGCCGAGCTCGTACCTTTGTGCGGCTGCCGGCGCCGCCTGGGTAGCCATCACGGCGAGAACGACCCCCGTGACTAGTGCTCGTTTCATTCACTCCTCCTCGTGATTCGGTCCTAACCGATCGGGAACCCCACGCGCGCGAGGAATTGCCAGCTGCGGTTCTTGAACTCGGGCCCCGGGCTTTGCGGAACCGTTGAGAGGCCGATGGAATACCGACCGTCTAGGAACAGCAAGACCTTGCCGAGATCGTACCCCACCGTGGCGCCGACCGGCACGGACCACTCGAGTGCCTCGGGCTCCGAGACGAGGCGTGACTCAAAGCAACCCAGCTTCCTGCCGTCCGGTTCCGTCACGTTGCAGGTGAGGCTATACCCCAGTGCGATCCCGCCGTACAAACCGCCGTAGAGTTTGCCGCTCTTTAGGCCGACCTCCACCATCGCCGGAAGCTCGAAGTACACCAGGTCGAAGCTCAGGGAGTCACCGGTCCCGCCCTTAGATACGTAATTGATCTCGAGGCGGAGATTCACGTTCGGGTGGAACAGGAAGTTGGCGAACCCGCCGATCATTGGGCCCCACACGAAAACCCGCCGATCATTGGGCCCCACACGAAATCGCTGGAGCCTGTCGAGCCGAAGGCCGTCCCGCTCAGACTGGAGTAGGTGGCCCCGGCATTGAAACCCATGATGTACCGCTGCGCTGCTACTGGGGTTGCCTGCACGGCGAGGAGTCCAAGCACGAGTCCGACAAAGTACACGCGTCTCATCTCACGCTCCTTTGCGGTTTTCTGTCCGTGTCATGCGGCGTCGCCAACGGGTGGTTGGCCGCGCCCAGCGTCGTCCTATCGTCCGGTTCCAAACAGTATCGCGTTCGTGAGTAACCGGGCCGGCCCACGCCAGAAGGCCCGGTAGAGAGGATCCTCCGCTAGCAGTACTACCTGT